>JAOTZB010000146.1 GCA_029861625.1 Acidimicrobiia bacterium | reverse complement strand
CGACCAGGTCGGGCGCGATGGCCACGGCACCGCCGACCGTGAGCGATCCGCATGCCTCGCCCGAGACGTGGGCCACCGATCCGGGTGCGACCTCGCCGCCCGCGGGCTCACCGGCACCGACCTCACCCTCCACCTGCACGGACCCGCATGCAGCCCCGAGAAAAACCACCGTCAGGAGACCAATTTTCCTCCAGTGCCGTACCCAAGCCGCCGATACCGTCGGTGTGGATTCCGTCGAGCTCAAGGCCACAGCCGTCCTGATCGTCTCATCGATCGTCGCGCTCCTCGCGGTCTACGCCTGGTACCACTTCACGAGACAACGGCGTCTCGTGCAGGACGTTCCCACCTCGAAAGTAGCGGGTGTCTCGCTCGGATTGACCGAGCTGGTCGGCATCGTGACGACACCCGAGCCGACCGTCAGCCCCCATGGCCAGAAGGAATGTGCGTTCTGGCGCCAGGAGCACTACATCGAGGTCAGCGACGGCGACGACGGCAAGAGGTGGAAGCTCGAGGACGAACGAACCGGCGGTCGCAGGTACTTCGATCTCCGGGACGACTCCGGATTCATCAGGGTGTGGACCCGCGACGCCGACCTCCAGATGCCGTTGGTCTACGAGGGGACGCCGTATGAACGTCCGACACCGGCGACCGAGGGTCTCGACCTCGTCGCGGCCAGGGCGGGCGCGGTCGGCCCCCGCCGGAAGGTGAAGGAATACGCGCTCGACGTGGGTGCCGATGTCTACGTGCTCGGCAACGCATTCTTGTCGGACCAGTCCACGAGACCCGAGATCGCAAGCGATCCCGGCGGAGACGAACCCTTCATCGTCAGCACTCGGGGCGAGTCGGCCCTCATGCGCGAGCACCGCATCGCCGCGATGATCGCGGCCATCGTGGCCGTGGCCGGTGCGATCGCAGCCGGTATCGCGTGGAGCGACGGTGTCGGAATCGCGGCCGGCACCACCGAATGGTCGGCAGTGAGCTGGGCCTCGGCCATCGCGTGCATCGTGCTCGTCGGCTGGATCATGGCGATGCTCGGCGCCGTCATCGCGTACAACGGTCTCATCCGGCTCCGGAACCGGGCGGTCAAGTCGTGGAGCCTCCTCGATGTCGAGCTCGCTCGGCGTCACACACTGTTGCCCCGGTTGATTCGGACCGTCCGGGCCCAGCGCCAACACGAAGCCGATCTGCATCATCGGGTCGCCGCGCTGCGGGCCGGGTGGGTCGACGACCTACCGGACAAGCCGTCGGACGATGCCGTCGGCGAGCTGGACCAGCCCCTCGAGCTCGAGACCCGAGCGGTTCGAGATCTCCTGGCCCAGGTCGAGGCCTATCCCGAGCTGAAGGTCAACGAGGCGTTCCTCCAGCTCCAGCGCCAGCTGGCCGAGACCGAGACCCGGATCGCGCTCGCTCGATCCTTCTACAACGACAGCGTCGAGCGTCTTCGTGAACGGACCGAGACGTTCCCGGACTCGCTCCTGGCCTGGGTGTTCGACCTGCGGCTGGGCGCGACCTTCACCGAATACTGGGACGAGCGAGTCGCCATTCCGGCCCAAGCCGGTCGGTCACACGCTGTCTGAGCCCCCAGCGCGACGTTGCGGACCGGCGCTCGGATCGCTCAGCTGATCTCGTCGGTGCCCACGGTTCGACCCTGGCGATACGACTGCCAGGCCGCCAGTCCCATCACCAGCGGCGCGCGGCCGTCGTCGATCGTCACCGGTGACGGCGCCTCCCCCCTCACCATCGAGACGAATCCGGCCCACTCGGCGAGGTAGGACGGGATGTAGCGGTCGAGGAAGAAGTACGGGATTGCCGACGCCTCCGCCCCGCCCTCACCCCGGAACACGGTGGTGGTCGTCTGGGGATTCTCCGACCCGACCATGCCGGACGAGCCGAACACCTCGACGCGCTGGTCGTAGCCGTAGACGGCACGCCGACTGTTGTCGATGGTGGTGATGGCTCCGTTCTCGTGGGTCATCACGATGACCACGGTGTCGAGGTCGCCCGCCTCTCCGATCGCGGGGTCGACTCGAACGGCGCCGGTTGCGTACACGTCGACGACCTCGCTGCCCGTGACGAATCGAGCCATGTCGAAGTCGTGGATCGTCATGTCGCAGAAGATGCCGCCGGAGACCTCGATGTAGCTGATCGGGGGCGGCGCCGGATCCCGACTGGTGATCCTGACCAGGTGCACGTCACCGATGTCGCCGCGCTCGACCCGGTTCTGCACCAGCTTGTGACTCGCGTCGAAGCGCCGGTTGAAGCCAACCTGAACCTGTATCCGGGCGCTCCTCACGGCAGCGAGGCCACGATCGACCTCGGCCAGGTCGAGCGACAGCGGTTTCTCGATGAAGACCGGCTTGCCGGCGGCGGCCGCCGCCACCAGCAGGTCGATGTGGGTGTCGGTTGACGAGCAGATCGCGACCGCATCGACATCGGTCGCCTCGATGAGGTCGGTGGGTGAGGAAGCGACGCGGGCGTCGAAGTCGTTGCCGACCTGCTGCGCGCCGTCGGCGAACACGTCGTAGACCGCGCTGAGCGTCGCGCCCTCCGTCCGCCGCTCGATCAGCTCGGCGTGCATGCGGCCGATGCGCCCGACGCCGAGCACACCGATGCGAACGTCGTTCACGCATCCTCCCGCACGGCGAGATCGGCCACGATCCGCCCGTCGACGACCTCGCACGGATAGACGTGCAGCGGCTCCTTGACGGGCTTGCGGACGGGTTCGCCGGTGCGGAGGTCGAAACGGCCGTTGTGTTTGGGACATTCGATGGTGCAGTCGAGGATGTGCCCCTCGGCCAGGTGCGCCTGTCCGTGGGTGCACAGTCCGTCGCTGAGGACGACATCGTCGATCCCGAGTCGATAGAGGGCGTAGGTGTCCTCACCGAGGTCGACGCGTCGAACCTGACCCACGGACACATCGGTGACGGCGCCGAGATCGACACGCCGGCCGGTACCGGACTCGACAGGGACGATCGGACCCACGTCGATCGGACGCGGGAGTGCACTGTCGATGTCGGGGATCCCGCGATCGGGGATCTCGTAGGTTGTGTCGTGCTCCTGTCGTCGCATTGCCGAGAGGAGCTCGCGGTACGCAGCCGTCGTCGACGGCAGTGCAGGTGCCAGGTACTCCTTGATCTCGTCGTGAAGCGCCGGCAGCGCGTGGTACGGCACGGCCGGGAAGATGTGGTGCTCGATGTGATAGTTCATGTTCGAGTACAGGAACCGGAAGACCGGGTTCATGTACACCGTGCGGGTGTTGAGCCGATGGTCGAGCACATCTTCCTGCAGACCGGCGTGTTGCGTGATGCCGAAGAAGACGACGAGCCAGCCGCCGTAGATGGTGGGAAGCCCCACGAGCAGTGCCGGCAGCGGCGTCCACAAGACGACGGAGAGCGCAGCCGACGCGGCGAGGACGACGACGAAGATGCGGTCCTCCCGGATCAGTCGCCGGTGCTCCGACTCCGGGATGAAGTCGCGGGCGTCGGCGTCGATGTCGCCGAGAGCATGCCGGATCATGCGCCAGAGCATGCGGGGCGCGTTGACGATGTGGAGGAAGGTGAGCGGCAGCGAGCGCACCTTCGGCGGTCGAGGAAAGACGATCTCGGCATCGCGTCCCACGATGATCGTGTCGGTGTGATGCCGGTAGTGCGACCAGCGCCACAGCGTCGGCTCGCGCCACAGCATGAACGAGGCCAGGTAGTAGACGATCGTGTTCACACGGTCGGTGCGGAAGGCCGTGCCGTGGCCACACTCGTGCCACCGGGAGTCGCTGGCCCCGCCGTAGAGGGCGCCGTAGGCGATGAACACGGGCAACGCCCACCACGACCCCCACGTGACGACACCGAGGACTCCGAGGCCGACGATCAGCGCCAACCACAATGCGGTGTCGCGAGCAGCCCGCCCGTTCGTGCGAGCCATGAGCTCGGCCAGACGATCTTCGTCGACGGGTGGGCGCCACCATGCGGCGTTGCTGAGGCCACGATCGACAGCGTGCTGGTTCTCGGGACCGGCGAGGCTGTAGTCACGTTCGGTGATGGTCATCGTGCATCTCCGTACAGGCTCGGTCTAGCAGGGAGCTCGACCGCCACGACCGCGTCCGACTCCATCGCCAGCTCTCCGGCTCGGGCAACCATCTGGGCGACAAAACCATCCCACACGGTCGGTCCTCCGAACGTACCGTCGCCGAGGCATCGAGCCCAGTCCTCGATCTCGACACGGTACGCCTCCTCGAAGCGGGCGAACCAGTCCGTGCCGATCGACAGCGCCTCGATCGCGCCGGCCCTCGTGATGACGCGGGGGTGCGGCAGCGTGGATGCCATTCCGCCCTCCGCGGTGACCTCGACCTGCACCTCGTACGCGAACCCGTGGTCCTCGAACTCTATGGTGCCGAGACCGCCGCTGGTCAGCTCACCGACCAACAACAGGTCGTGGAAGCCGTCGCCCCGACTGACCACGTGCACCGTGACGCGTTCGAACTCCGCACCGGTGAGCCAGCGGATCGTGTGGATGTCGTGCACCAGCGACTGCGCGAACAGTGCCTCGACGGAGCGGTGCTCGTCGTCGACGTTGCGATGGACACAACGCACCTTGGTGATGGGGCCGAGGCCGGCCAACGCCGACGCGACCTGTGCGTGCGCGGGGTCGAGCTCGCGCATGAAGCCGACCCGAACGAGTCGCCGACCGGCCGCGACCTCGGCGTCCAGAACCGCTCGGGCCTGTTCGATGGTCGTGCCGAGCGGTTTCTCGCACAGACAGGGCTTGCCGACTTCGATGGCGGCGACGGCGAAGCGAGCATGGGTCTCGTCGGACGAGGCGATGAGCACGGCGTCGACGTCATCGGACCCGATCAGCTCCAGGCCGTCCTGGACCCGGGCACCGAGCGAGCTCGCCAACGAGGCCGCTGCAGCCGGGACGGCGTCGGCCACCGCGACCACCGCGAGTCCGGGCTGCGCTGCGAGGTTGCCGGCGTGCCAGCTCCCCATGCCACCGCAACCGATGAGTCCCACACCGATGGTCATGTCGGCTCACCACCCCACGCGTTGGTCGACCTTGCCCTCGACGACCTCGGCTCGCGCGTCCAGCACGGCCGGTCGGTTGCTCACCTCGGGCACGCCGACCTCCCAGAACGAGCCTCCTTCGGTCCAGTCGTCGGCACTGGTTCGCAGGGCGATCACGTAGGTTCGCTCGGCCGCCCGGGCCCGCTCGTACGCGGACTCGAGCTCGTCGATCGTGTGCACTGTCTCGCTCTCGCAGCCCATCGCCGCCGCGTGGGCTGCGAAGTCGACGGCAACCACCTCGGTCACCCGGCTGTCGGCGATGAGATTGTTGAAGGGCACGCCGCCCTGATTCACCTGGAGTCGGTTGATCACCGCGAATCCACCGTTGTCGCAGACGATGACGATGAGCTTGTGACCGGTCAGCACGGTCGAGTACAGGTCGCTGTTCATCATCATGTACGAGCCGTCGCCGACGAACACGACGACGTCGCTCTCCGGACGTGCCATCTTCGCGCCCCACCCTCCGGCGATCTCATAGCCCATGCACGAGAAGCCGTATTCCGCGTCGAAGGAGCTCACGGCCTTCGCCCGCCAGCCGTTGACGAGCTCGCCGGGCAACCCCCCGGCGGCGGTGAGCGCGTAGGTCTTGTCATCGGCAGCCCGGTCGACGACCCCGACGACCTGTGCGTACGTCGGGAGGGCCGGGTCGTCGGACGCCGACGAATCCTTCGCCGCGATCTTGTCGATGTAGGCGTGGTACTGCGATGTCTCGGCCGTGCACCGGGCCGCCCACTCGTCGCCGGATCGCCAGTCGTCGAGGTGGGCGCCGAGGTCGGCGAGGCCCTCGCGCGCGTCGGCCACCAGCGGCATCGACTGGTGTTTGGTGGCGTCGAACCGGGCGGTGTTGAGGCCCACGAAGCGCACGGACTCGTTGCGGAACACCGTCCACGAGCCGGTGGAGAAGTCCTGGAGGCGGGTGCCGACCGCGATCACGACGTCGGCCTCGGCGGCGAGCGCATTGGCCGAGGTGCATCCGGTGACACCGATGGGCCCGGCGTTGAGGGGATGAGCCGCCACCATCGTCGCCCTCCCGGCAACGGTCTCGACTACCGGGATGTTGTGGACCTCGGCGAAGGCCGCGAGCTCGGCCTCGGCCAGCGACCAGTGCACACCACCTCCGGCGATGATGAGCGGCTTGGTGGCCGACCGCACTGCTGCCGTCGCCCGGTCGAGCTCGCCGGAGTCGGCACGGGGTCGACGGATCTCGTGGACCGCCTCGTCGAAGAACCTGACCGGATAGTCGTACGCCTCGGCCTGCACGTCCTGGGGCAACCCGATGAAGGCCGGCCCACAGTCAGCCGGATCGAGCATCGTGTGGACGGCGTGGGGCAGCGACTGGACGACCTGTTCGGGTCGAGTGAGTCGATCCCAGTACCTGACGACCGGCCGGAAGGCATCGTTCACCGTGGTCGACGGCTCCCCGAAGGGCTCGACCTGTTGCAGGACCGGGTCGGGGATGCGGCTCTGGAAGGTGTCGCCTGACAACAGCAGCAACGGCAGTCGATTCGCCATGGCGACACCGGCGGCGGTCACCATGTTGGTTGCACCAGGGCCGATCGACGACGTGGCCACCATGATCTGGCGCCGGCGAGCAGCCTTGGCGAACCCGGTCGCCGCCAACGCCATGCCCTGCTCGTTCTGGCCACGCCAGGTCGGGAAGTCGTGCTTGACCTCCTCGAGCGCATGGCCGAGGCAGGTCACGTTGCCGTGGCCGAAGATGGCAAAGACGCCCGGGAAGAGCTTGTCGACGGTGCCGTCGTCCCGCACGGTCTTCTGCGCCATGAGATAGCGGACGATGGCCTGGGCGGTTGTCAGACGGACGGTCTGCATCTGCACTTCTCTCAGTCGGCTCGTATCGATGTGACGTCGGTCCAGGCGCCCTGTTCACAGGACCGGAGCCATGCCGCCTGGAAACTCACGTAGTCGATCGCCTGAGCGAAGCCGGGCTCGTGTTGTTCGCCCCGCGCGACCGCCGTGAGGAACTCGTAGTCCTCGATGACCTTGAGATCCTCGAACGAGATCGAATTGGCATCGCCGGGGACGAAGTGCCCGTGGTACGGGTACCGGTCACCGGCATGGACCTTCGTGTAACCCCGCGGGGCCCGGCCCTCGTCGTCGCTCAAGAAGACATCGATCTCGTTCATCGTCTCGAGGTTCCATCGCAGTGCACCCTTGGTGCCGTAGATGTCGAAGGCCATCTGGCTCTCGGGGCCGATGATCGCCCGGGACGACTCGAACGTGCCGCGGGCGCCGTTCTCGAACACGACCATGGCGGCGGCATAGTCCTCGTTGGTCACGGCCCCTTTGGGGTCGTCGGGGTGGCCGCGGTCGTAGTGCGTACCCTCCGCCGACGGCAGCGGCCGTTCGGCGATGAAGGTCTCCATCGTTCCCATGACCGACGAGATCGGACCGACGAGCATGTGGGCGAGGTCGACCGCGTGGCTCAAGATGTCGGTCGATGCGCCATAGCCGGCCTGGTCGACGAGGAAGCGCCACGAGAGCAGCCCGAGCGGATCACTGCCGTACATCGAGAAGAACCGGCCCCGGTAGTTGGTGATCTCACCGAGTCGGCCGCTGTCGACGAGCGCCTTGGCGTGCTGGACGAGGGGCGCCCATCGGTAGTTGTACCCGACCCCGGTGATGACACCTGCGTCCCTCGCCGCGCGCTCGACCCGGACCGTCTGATCGGGCGTGCCGCCGACCGGCTTCTCGCAGAAGACGTGCTTGCCGGCCTGGGCCGCAGCAGTGGCGAGCTCTTCGTGCAACATGTTCGGCGCCGTGACGAACACCACGTCGACCTCGGGGTGTCCGACCACCTCCGCCCAGTCGACGGTCGCGGTGGGGAAGCCGAAGCCTTCGACGGCCTCGACTCGGCGCTGCTCGACATTGTCGGCACACACAACCAACCGCGGGTCGTACTCGCGCTCGGGGAACAGCGACGGGATGCGAGCAACGGAGCGCGAATGGGCCTGGCCCATCCATCCGAGACCTATCACGCCCACCCCGAGCTCCCGACGGCCCGTCATCTCTCGTAGACCTCCGGATTGACGACCGTGGCCGGACGGTCGCCGGAGATCACCGCCAGTGCATTGGCGATGGCGTGCTCGTACAGGCGGCGCTTGCCCCGATCGGTGGACGATGCGATGTGCGGCGTGACCACGACATCGTCGCGGTGCAGGAGTGGGTGGTCGGGCGGTAGGGGTTCGGGCTCGGTCACGTCGAGGCCGGCGGCGTGCACGCTGCCGTCGTCGAGAGCCTCGAGGAGAGCATCGTGGTCGACGAGGCCGCCGCGTGCCGTGTTGACGAGGATCACGCCCGGCTTGGTCCGCTCGAACGTCGCGGCATCGAACAGATGACGGGTCTCGTCGGTCAGCGGCGCGTGCAGCGAGATCAGATCGGCTCGGGCCAGCAGGTCGTCGAGCTCCACGAGCTCGACGTCGGGGGAGTACTCGCTCGCGGCGAGATACGGGTCGTACGCGATCACCCGCATCCCGAGCGCACGGCACGCCTGACCCACGCGGCGAGCGATCCGGCCGTAGGCGACGAGACCGAGCGTGCGGCCCTCGAGCTCGAGGCCGTCGTTGGCGGCGAAGTAGTCGCCCGAGGCCAGTCGCAGGCGCTGTTGGCTGACGCTCACCCGTTTGGCCGCCATGAACAACAGGGTGACAGCGTGCTCGGCGGTCGAGACAGTCGGGGCCTCGGGCGCGTTGCAGACGACGATGCCCCGCGCGGTCGCAGCGACGAGATCGACTGCGTCGTAGCCGATGCCGGCCCGGGAGATCACTGCGAGTGCCGGCGATGCTCCGTCCATCCGCGCCGCTCCCCAGGGCTCGCCTCCGGCGATGGCCGCGTCGGCGCTCCTGAGGTCATCGGGGTCGGGCCCGACGAGCTGGGCCCGACCGTCGAAGAGCGTGTCCAGGCCGTCGGGGAGGACACGATCGACGAAAAAGGTCGGGAGCTCGCTCATTGTCTCCCCTCCGCTGTGACCATGGGACACCGGGGGTCGAGATCGTCGTCGGACCATGTGTCGCGGATCCAGTGGTGGTCGGGATCGTCGCAGAAGGCCATCGACCGTTCGCCGCCGGGTCCGGCCAGCACGTTGAGGTAGTACATGTCG
>JAOTZB010000007.1 GCA_029861625.1 Acidimicrobiia bacterium | reverse complement strand
TCGAGACTCCGAGGTTCGTGTGGCTGTTTCGCAACTTCCACACTGCCTCGGAGGCTCACCCACTCACGACAACAACCTCAGTGGTCCCTACAACTAGGCGACTCCGAGCACGCGGCGTTCGATCCGTGGACTGCCTCGGCGGATCGACTCGACGGCGGTGACGAAGTCGCCGTTCGGCAGCCTCGAGCCCGCGAAGTCCGCGCCGACTACACGTTCTGGGAGAAGCGAGCCGACGTCGTCGTCGAGCGGATCGGAGTACCGGACCGGCATTCCGCCATCACCGTCGATCGTGCCGAGCACCACTCGATGGTCGACGTCGACGGAGGCATCGAGGTCGGGTAGGCCGCCGGTGTGCGCGTCGATGGCGGGAGCGAAGAGCAGTTCGGGGAACCGAGGCTCGTACCACCACAGCATCGGTGTTGCGTGGTGAGCATCGCGGTTGTCGAAACAGCACAATGCAACCGGCCACCCGGCGAAGTGTCGCGAATACCAGGCGAACAGCTCATCGTTGGCCGCTGGTCTCTTCGCGCCTGGCACACGCTGCAACGCATCGGGGATGGCTGAGGCGTCAGATGCGAGGACGACGGTGTAGATGCCGCTGTCGAAGACCTCGGCGGTCGCATCCACCGGGAGCGCCTGGGCGAAGTTGACCGATGCGACAGGGGGGAACAGCGCCCGGACCATGTCGCTCAGGATGTGCGGGCACGACTCGGTGTCGACCGCATTCGCCTGGCTCATCGAACCCGGCGTCGCGGGGAAGTGCAACAGCATCGCGTTGCCGACCGTCGAGCTCCGCCATGGGGCGAACCATCGCCTGGGCCCGATCCGGTTCTGCGCCGTGTTCTCGTAGCCGAGCACGTGGACGATCGAGCCGTCCCGTCGCGCTTCGCCCGCGTAGACGATCGTGTGGCTGAACCGCGCCGGTGCAGCGGCGACACACATCGGTCAGCGCCCCGGCCGAGCCATGACCCCACGACGGGCCGGTTCGCCATCGCATGTCGCCATCGACTGTGGGTCGCGCGGCATGGTGCGAGCGTACCGCGACCGTGGATGTCGATCAGTGGGGAGGTGAACAGGCGGCGTCTTCCACCTCTTCTCCGACGGCGCGCTCGAGGTCAGCTCGCGGTAGGCGCCCGATCTCAAGACGACGGTGGGACCAGCACCAGCGGGAGCGATGCCCGGTGCAGCACCTTCATGGCCACCCCGCCGGCCCGCAGACCGGTGAAACCGCCCGCACCCCTGGTTCCGATCACGAGAAGGTCGCCACCGCGTTCCGACGCCGCGTCGAGGAGGCCGTCGGCGGGGTGCCGGTTGCGTTGGGCGAGTGAAGTCACCGCTGTGCCCGCGGCCGCGAGCGGGGCCACCAGCTGATCGATGCCGTGCTCGACGTCGCGTCGCCAGTTCTTCGGGCTGGATGCCGGCGCCCACTCGTAGGACGGCTCGTCGACCGTGACGGCCACGACGGTCGCCTCGACCGCTCGGGCGATCTCCGCACACCAGGTGACCGCATGCAACGACTCGGGCGAGCCGTCGACCCCGAGGATGATCCTGCGGATCGGTCCGGATGCCGTCTCGGGAATCACCGCGAGGGGTTGACGGGTGTGGTGTGCCACGTGTTCGACGACGCTGCCCAGATGGAGGAATCCCGGACCGCCGCTGCGGCCGGTACGGCCCAGAACGAGGACACTGGCATCTTCGGCCTCGGCCAGCTCGAGCACGACCTCGCGGGGATCGCCACCGTGCACCCGTGTCCGAACCGAGGCGCCGATCTCCAATGCGGGTCGGATCCAGTCCTCGGCCAATCGCGACCGGCGTTCGAGGACCAGGCGCTCGTTCTCCTCGGGTGACAGCTCGGCATAGGGTCGCTCGAATGCATTGAGCGCGAGGATCTCGGTGTCGACGACCACGGCCAGCTCGGCGGCCCATCGCAACGCCGCTGCTGCCGCCGCCGACCCGTCCACACCAACCACGAAGGGCTTCATCGGCGATCTCCTCTCATCATCATGATGATCCGCGGTGCGCCCGAGCTCGTGTAGGGCCGTTCGTCCTACGCCGCTCCCTTGTGACCAATGACCCTTGGCAACCGGAGCCGGCTCGCGACATCGTCGAAGCCCATGAGTGCGGTGCAGACAGTCCGGAGCCTCGATCTTCGCGGCCGGACCATCACGACGTTCATCGTCTATGCCGTTCACCGAGAGCTCACGGAGATGCAGGAAGGCGAACGGGTCGAGGTCGTGACCGACGCCTTCCCTGCGATCGACGCCGACATTCGGGCGTGGTGCCGCACGACCGGGAATGCCCTCGTGGACATCGTCGTCGACGATGGTCACGAGGAGGACCTCTGGCGATTCGTGATCGAGAAGGGCTCGCCGTGGCGGTCCGGCCGAAAGCTCGCGGCGCTGATCTCCGACGACGGGCTCTTCGAGCTCCTCGCGCCGCTCGGCTTCGCGCTGGCCGCCGGTCTGGAGGGCCACGACGTGGCCCTGTACTTCCAGGGCCCGGCCGTGCGGGTGCTCGCCACCGGTCACGTCGCCAAGATGCACGGTCCGGGGCGGCCGTTCAGTCGCTTCCCGCGCGCCGGTCTGGCCAAGGCCGGCCACATACCTCCCCAGGAGAAGGTCGGCCAGTTGCTCGATCTCGGCGCCAAGATCTTCGCGTGCGGCTCGTCGATGCAGCACTTCCGCGTCGATCCGTCCCATCTGGCCTTCGACGGCGTGATCGTCGCCGAGTACCTGACCTTCATGGAGCAGATGGGCGACGCCGACATCCACATGACGTACTGATCAGATGTCGGCCGGGCGCCGACCGGATCGGCCGTTGGGGCCTTCGACCCTGGTCGCCGAACACCGCTCGATGCAACGATCTCAGCGGAGGTGGGCGCCATGATCGAGCACCCCGGCGAGACATGCGGCTGAGCCGCAACATCGTCGGCGTGCTCGCCGTGGTGGGAGCTCTCGCAGTGGCCTGCACCGATATCGTCACCGACGGCGATCGTCTCGCGGGATCGGGCGACACGGTCTCCGAGACCCGGCCGGTCGGCGAGTTCGAGCGCATCACACTGGCGGGTGAGGGCGCGGTGCTCTTCGCGGCCGGATCCGACGGCCAGATCGAGGTGGAGACCGACGACAACATCATGGCGCACATCGAGACGGGCATCTCGGGCGACACCCTCACCATCTCGACCGAGCCGGACGTCGACATCGACCCCTCCGACGGGGTCGTCTACCGCCTCGGCTGTCCCGAGCTGACCGGGGTCGTCATGACCGGTGCCGGCACGATCGACGTGGCCGACTGCACCTCGTCGGATCAGCTCGAGCTGGAGCTGGCCGGCGCCGGAACGATCGTCGCGACCGATGTCGACGTCTCGATGCTCGACGTCTCGCTGCCCGGCGCGGGCAGCATCGTCACCGACGGTGTCGTCGATCGACTCGACCTGGTCGTGGCAGGGGCAGGCGATTTCGCCGGCGAGGACCTCCGCGCCACCGAAGCCGACATCGAGTCGCTCGGCGTCGGTGTGATTTCGGTTTGGGTGACCGACGAGCTCGATATCCGGCTCACCGGAGCGGGTGTCTTCCGCTACTACGGCGAACCGGTGGTGACCCAGACCATCAGCGGTGTCGGCATGGTCGAGTCGCTCGGGCCGAGATAGGTCGGCGGCCGGGTGCAATGGCCGATTCCGACATCGGGGAGCGGCGAACCGGCCCCTGTGCACTCCTGACCGCGCTGGTCGTGCTCGTGCTGGCCGCCGGTGCCTGCGGAAGCGGCGATGAGCGGGTGTTGGATCAGGTCGTCGTCCCCGCGCCGACGGCCGAGCCCGTTCCGGGCGACCCACCGGAGCCGTCCCCACAGGCCACGACCGGCTTGGAGTTCGCGATCGGGCACCGTCTCGACGTTGTCGGCGCGGGCGCGCCCGGATCCGATCTCCCTGTCGTCGTCGTGTTGCGCCCGAGCGATCACACCGACCTGGGCCGGTTCCTGCCCACCCTCGCGGCGACAGGTGTGGTCGTGTTCGATGCGCCATGGCGTCCGACCGAACAAGGTGGGCGCTATCCGACGGTGATGGAGGAGGCCAGCTGTGCCGTCGGCTATGCCCGCGACCACGCCGCCGCGTTCGGAGGCGACCCGACGTCGATCACGCTCGTCGCTCACTCGGCCGGGTCGTACATCGCGGCGTTGGCCGGCTTCGCCGCCTACGACGGTGACTGCACGTCGTCGGCCGATCTGCCCGATCGCATGGTGGGGATCGCCGGCATCTACCAGGCGCTCACACCCGAGGAGCGACAGGAGCAGGATGCCGGGATCGCCGCGCTGGTCGGTGGTGCGATCGAGGACCACCCCGACGAGTACGCCGATCTCCAGCTGGGGAACCATCTCGGCGAGAACCCGACGTTGAGGATCATGCTGATCCACGGCGATGACGACGAGATCGTGCCCGTCGCGCAGACGACGGCGTGGCACGAACGACTCGTCGACGCCGGCTACGAGGTGGACGTGCATGTCATCGAAGGTGGCGATCACACGTCGGTGCTGGTCGACGAGGTCGACGCCGCTGCGGTCGCGAGCTGGATCCGCGATTTCGCCGACCCGGCACAGCACATGTGACCGCAGCATCCGGGACCTCGGCGAGGGCTTCTCGAGACTACGCTTCGCCGTCGCGCCGATTCTGGAACATCGGAGGACGACATCAATCCTGAGCCGCCACGTGTCGGACACTACCGGTGTCGTTCCTTCGCCTTCTCGGTCCGGACCGACATGCCCGAGCTCGTGAGCCGGCTCGAACTGGCGCTCGCCGACCTGGCCGTCGACCGCGCCGACGTCGGGTCCGAAATCAGCTACGAGCTCCGTGGAGACCGCGCCGGGGCCGAGCTGTTGGTCAACGACGAGCGGGTCCAACGCTTCACCCGAGTCGGGTCGGCGGTCGATCATCTGGTCGGCGCCATCAACCAGGGCGTGCTCGACACATCACCGGACACCCTCAACCTGCACGCTGCTGCCGTCGCCGACGCGACGGGGAATGCGCTGCTGCTACCCGGCGTCAGTGGAGCCGGCAAGACGACGCTGTGTGCGGCACTGGTCGGCGCCGGGCTCGCGTACATGTCCGACGAGATGATCGGTGTCGAACCGGTCGACCTGACGCTCCTGGGGTACCCGAAGGGATTGACGGTCAAGGCCGGCGGCCGCGACCTGCTGGGCCATCACGTGGATCTCCGGCCCTGCTCCATGGGTGACGGGACCGAGGCTCGCTGGTACGTGCCCGCCGGAGCGCTCGGTGACGGCGGAGTCCGAACAACCTCCTCGGCGTGCGCAGTGGTGTTCGCCCGCCGCCTTCAGGGCGCGGAGCCCTCGCTGGATGCCATCTCCCGGCCCGAGAGCGTGCTGCGGCTGCTGCTCAACACCTTCGATCTCGGCCGGTTCGGGCCGGGCGGGGTCGAGCTGCTGGCGCGGCTGGTGTCGCAGTGCCATTGCGCCATGGCCACCTATGACGAGGCTGACGCCGTCGTGCCGCTCGTGTCGGGCCTTCTGCACGATGCGGTCGATCCGGTCGAGGTCGTGCCGCTGGCTGCCCACGGGCCGTCGGGGAGGCCGGCGACCGTCTCGACCGACGCCTCGTCGTCGGCAGAACATCGCGACGGTGTCGTCGGCATCGCCTTCCCCGACGGGGGCGTCTTGTACGACCCCGCGACGGGCCGGGCGCTCCTCCTCGATCGGATCGGTGTGGCCGTGTGGCCGATCCTCGACGGTCACACGTCGATCGGCGAGCTGGCCGACGAGCTGGCCGGCCACTTCGACGCGGGAGCGGAAGAGATCCGAGGCGACCTGTTGTCGTTGTGCCACCAGCTGGCCGAGTCGGGTTTCCTCGCCGGCATCGAGGCGACCGTCGACCCGCCCGACTGGCGGAAAGCCCTGGCCGCCCTCGACGCCCCCAGGCGATAGAGGTTCAGTTCACATCGGCCTGTCCGCTAGGTGCAGACGACGTCGATCCACAGCCCGCCGAGGGTCGACTGAGGGAAGCACGTGGTGAGGAGGGTCTGGCCCGAGCCGGCAACGAAGCCGGGGGTGACTGGTGTACCGAGGAGCGCGGCAGCCTCGGTGCAGTACATGCCGGTCACCATGCAGTTGCCGGGCGAGATCGACCAGCTGAATTCGAACCCGCTCTGGCAGAGCTTGTCGACGATCGTGAAGGAAACGCCGGGGAGACCAGCCGGAAAGGTCTCGCTGTTGGCGTTGTTGCACGCTCGTCCGCCGGCCGCGATCACCTCGACCACCTTGACCCCGTCGACGGTCCCCGGGGGAGCCGCAGTCGCCGCCGCTGCGTAGGTCGGCGTGATCGAGAGGCCTTCGATCCGGGGAGCGTTCCACGCCGCCGCTGCGATCCCGGTCCCGATCGCGGCGCGCAGAGCTCGACGACGCGTAACCGCCCGGTCGTCGGAATTCTCGGGATCCACTGGCCAAATCGTAATCGCAGATCGTTCCGACGTCACATGCGCTCAGTAGGACCGCGCTTCATCTTCCGCTTCTCCGAGCTGTACCCGATGACCCCACCCAGTGCGCCCCCGACGAACACGAGCCACGCGCTGGCGATGCCGATCACCACGGTCGCGACCGCACCGAGCAGCCCACCGACGAACGCACCGACACGAAATCCGTTCAGGGGGTCGTAGGGCTGCCGGCCCGCGGGGAGTCGAGAACGACGCGCTGCATCCATGGCGACGTCATCATCGACGACCTCCCGGTCGCTGCCCAGGGCACAACGTCCCGGTTGGCCCGCCGGGAACGGGTCAGCGCGGATCTTCCAGCCAGGCGACGGCCGCCCCGGCGCCGACCTCACGGCCCGACGCCGGGTCGGCGAGCTCGTGAACGACCACCGTCGGTGCGGTCCCGTCGGGGACGACGGCAACCTGGCCGAGGTCGGGGCTGATCACCATGGCGCCGGACGAGGTTCCCTCGCCCACGACGGTGCCATCGCCGGCATCGACGTAGCTGAAGGTACGCAGCCGGAATTCGATGAGCGTGACCCGGACGACGTCGCCCCCGACCCCTGTGACGCTCAGCGTCTGCGGCGCATCGCTGGCGACGATCTCGACGGCGTCGCCGACATCGATCGGGGCGACGACCACCCGTGACCAGTCGGACACACCATCGCCGTCACCGAGAATCAGCGCGTCCGGGAGTCGCTCGCCGCCGAGCGGCACCAGACCGTCGAGCTCGGGGAGCGGTTGGATGTCGCGGCTCGTCGGATCGATCCGATACCAACGTTCGCCCTCGGGCGTCGCGTTCGACGCGAGCACCGCCGCGGCAGTCTCTCCGCCGTGGAGGCGGAACGGCGCAACCTCGCCGTCACCGATGCGGCCGATCTCGTCGGGCTCGGCGCCGTCGAGGACGAAGACACGCCCGGTGAAATCGATGGCGACGATGACATCGCCGGTCCACGCGTAGCCAGACAGCTGACCTTCGGCTGTCGCCGGCTCGTACCAGACGGCCATCGTCTCGGGATCGTCGACCCCGAACACGACGATCTGGCGGTCGACGGGGCCCGATCCGCGACGCGTGGCCGCCACCCGCCGGCCCGTGGGGTCGAGGGCGTCGCCGATGAGGAACAGCTCGTCGGCGATGGTCTTGCTGGTGCCTGCGTCGAGGTCGACGAGCTCACCGCCGCCGCTCCCGCGACTGACGAGCGCGGTTCGGGCGTCGGCGTCGACGTCCAGCCGTGCCAGCCCGGGGTCGGAAGGTCCGGCGTCGATGATCGTGCCGGTGCGCAGATCGGCGACCGTGAGCTGGTCGCCGCGAACGAACAGCGCCGCCTCGGGGACCGGGCGCGGCGAGGCCCCCAGGGTGTCGCCGAGGGGTGAGGAGTGTTGGACGGCGCCGGTCGCGACCTCGAACACGTAGGCGTCCTGGGAGGTGATCACGACGGCGTACTCACCACCGGGTCCTCCGGCGCCGCGCAACACCGTCGGGTTGCCGACCAGGTGGGCTGGATGCTCGATGGTGCGGGTCGACCCGTCGGTCGGGTCGACCAGGAGCAGGGTTTCACGTTCCGGGCCGGCCGCGACCATGATCGGGCCGTTCCGGGGCGTCGGCGTCGGGCTCGGATCGTCGGTGTCGGTCGGTGTCGCGGTCGATTCGGTCGATTCCGTCGGTGTCGCGGTCGATTCGGTCGACGACGTGCTGATCCCCGCGTCACCGGCACACGCAGCCGCCAGCACGGCCACCACCGCCACGACCGCTGGAGCTCCTCGGCGCATCCCGTCAGTATGGCCGGGCCGTCGAACTCGGCCCGGGACCCGACGCGTGACCGGTGAGATCACATCTCGGTGTCACGGGCGCCCGGTCGCTGCCACACTGTCCGGCATGGGATCGTCCGACCTCTCTCCGACCGAGCGCACGACGGTGCGCCGGCTTCCAGAGCGGGGCCGGCGAGATCGCACCCATCTCGAGTCGATCCTCGACGAAGGGTTCGTCTGCCACGTCGGCTTCATCCATGACGGGTCACCCGTCGTCATCCCCACGGCCTACTGCCGGGTCGACCAGACGCTGTATCTGCACGGCTCACCTGCGAGCCGCATGTTGCGCGGGCTGAAGAAGGGCGTCGACGTGTGTGTCACGGTCACCCTGGTCGACGGCATCGTCGTGGCCCGTTCGGCCTTCCACCATTCGATGAACTACCGCTCGGCAGTCATCTTCGGGCGAGCCTTCGAGGTGGTTGACGTGACCGAGAAACGCGCGGTGCTCGACGGGTTCGTGGATCATGTGCTTCCGGGCCGCGCCGCTGAGTCACGTCCTGGCAACGAGAAGGAGCTGCGCGCGACGACGGTGTTGGCGGTGCCGCTCACCGAGGCGTCGGTCAAGATCCGCGAGGGAGGACCCATCGACGACGACGAGGACTACGCCCTCGACCACTGGGCCGGGGTGTTGCCGCTCGGCACGGCGATCGGCGTGCCCGAACCCGACGCCGGTGTCGACGGGCTGCCCCCGCCCTCACTCGACGGTTTCGCCGACAAGCGTGGCTGACCGTCGCCGCCCGGCGGCGCCGGGCAGACTTGCGTCATGACGGCGCCGAGCGGAACCCACGAGATCGTCGGTGGTTGCCCGCTCGATTGCCCCGACGGTTGTAGCTGGATCGTCACCGTCGATGGTGCGACGCCCGTGAAGCTGCGTGCCAACAGAGCCCACCCGTTCACACGCGGCAGCCTGTGCGTGAAGGTCAACTCCTACCTCGAGCACACCCGGCACCCCGACCGCCTGCTGTATCCGATGCGACGCGTCGGCGCCAAGGGTGAGGGGCGATTCGAGCGGATCGGCTGGGACGACGCCCTCGACGAGTGGGCGGCGCGGTTGCAGTCCTCGATCGACGAGCACGGCGCCGAGTCGATCTGGCCCTACGCCGGCACGGGCACCGTCGGCTACGTGCAGGGCACGCCAGGCGCGGGTAATCGTCTGTTCAACGTCCTGGGCGCCTCGAAGCACCACGCGAACATCTGCTCGGTCGCCGGCCACGTCGGCATGAGCTACACCACCGGTTCGGCCGGCGGCATGGATCCGCAGGATCTGCGGCATTCGTCCCTGATCCTGCTGTGGGGTTCCAACACGCTGACGTCGAACCAGCATCTCTGGCCGTTCATCGCCGAGGCCCGACGCAACGGAGCGTGGGTCGTCGTCATCGACCCCACCCGGACCCGCACGGCCGAGCGAGCCGATGAACACGTTGCCCTGCTACCGGGGACCGACGCCGCCCTGGCGCTGGCGTTGATGCACGTCGTCGTGGCGCGGGGAGCACACGACCTCGCCTACCTGGAGCAACGCACCCTCGGCTGGCCCGAGTTCGAGGCATCCCTGGAGCGCTACACCCCCGAATGGGCGGCCGGGCAGTGTGGCGTACCCCGCGAGCAGATCGAAGCTCTCGGCGAACGCCTCGCGTCGGCTCGGCCGACGGGCATCAAGCTGTCGATGGGGATGCAGCGCCACCTCGGAGGCGGGCAGGCGGCCCGGGTCATCTCGTGCATCCCTGCGATCACCGGCGACTACGACCGCCTCGGCGGGGGAGCCTGCTACTCGACCAGCCCGGCATATGCGTTCGACTCCGTCGCGCTCAATCGTCCCGACCTCGCTCCCGGTCCCCGTCGATCGCTGGCAATGACCCGGCTCGGGCACGGTCTGCTCGAGCTCGACGACCCGCCCGTCACCTGTCTCGCGATCTACGCCTCCAACCCGGTCGCGTCCAACCCCGACCAGAACCGCATTCGCCGCGGTCTCTCCCGCAACGACCTGCACACCGTCGTGATCGACCACTTCCGGACCGACACCGCTGACTATGCCGACCTGTTGCTGCCCGCCACGATGCAGACCGAACATCTCGATCTGCACGACTCCTACAGTCATCTCTACGTGCAGCTGAACGTGCCGGTATCTGCGCCGCCGGGTGAGTGCCTGCCGCACACCGAGATGTTCCGACGGCTGGCAACACGACTCGGCATCGACCACCCGGCGGTCCATGCGAGCGACGAACAACTGGCTCGCGACGCGCTCGGCACGAGCGTGTCCGGTGGGTACGACGTGTTGGCACGGGCGGGCTGGGCCCGGCTCGACGTTCCGTCTCCCTATCAGCCGTTCCTCGACCGCTTCCCCACACCCTCGGGCCGATTCGAGCTCGTTTCCGAACGGGCCGAGGCCGATGGCCACGGCCGACTGCCCCATCCGGTCGGTCCGGCCGAGTCGCCGGCCGATGGCGGTCTCCAGCTCGTGGCGGCCGCTGATCACTACTTCTTGAACTCGGTGTTCGCCAACAGCACGACCCATCGCGACCGATCAGGCGAACCGGCGGTGGTTCTGAACCCGACCGACGCAGCGGCGCGTGGACTTCGGGAGAACGATGTCGTCGAGGTGCACAACAGCCGGGGATCGTTCCAGGCCGCGCTGCGCGTCGACGACCGGGCCCGGCCCGGCGTGGCCGTGTCGACCAAGGGTGGTTGGCCCCGCCACAACGGTGGAGCGAACCCGAACGCGACGGTGCTCGAACGCGACGCTGACATGGGCGCCGGCGCGATCTTCCACGACAACGTGGTCGACGTCTGTCCGGTGCCGGGATGAGCGCCTTCGACAACCGTGTCACCCGCATGCTCGGCGTCGAGCTCCCCATCGTGCAGGCGCCGATGGGCTGGATCGCACGATCCCGGCTCGCGTCGGCGGTGTCGGAGGCCGGAGGCCTCGGGATAATCGAGACGAGCTCCGGTGAGCTCGACGTGATCCGCGACGAGATCCGGAGGATGCGAGATCTCACCGACAAGCCGTTCGGCGTCAACATTGCCCAGGCATTCGTCCGCGATCCGGAGATCGTCGAGTTCGTGGTCGACCAGGGCGTGAAGTTCGTGACCACATCGGCCGGTAGCCCGACGAAGTACACCGAGCCGTTGAAGGCGGCCGGGCTCACCGTCTTCCACGTGGTCCCGACGTTGCGGGGGGCCATCAAGGCGGTCGATGCGGGCGTCGACGGCCTTGTCGTCGAGGGCGGCGAGGGCGGTGGGTTCAAGAACCCGCAACCGGTCGCATCGATGGTGCTCCTGCCGCTCATCCGCTCCAAGGTCGACGTCCCGATCATCGCAGCCGGTGGCATGGTCGACGGTCCCACGATGGCCGCGGCGTTCGCGCTCGGTGCCGAGGGCGTTCAGCTCGGCACTCGCATGGTGTCGGCGGCCGAGTCGCCGGTGCACGACAACTGGAAACAGGCGATCATCGATGCGGGCGAGACCGACACCGTGTTCTTGAACCGCCATGCGTCACCGGCGCTCCGGGCGCTCAGGACCGAGCGCACGACCGCGCTCGAGTTCGACACCGAGAAGAACGCATTCGGTGAGTTCGGATCCGCGGTCGATCTCTACTTCGGCGGTGACATGGAGGCCGCCATCGCGCTGTCGGGTCAGGTCTGCGGGCGGATCGATCGGGTGGAGCCGGTGGCCGACATCCTGCGGAACTGCGCCGAGGAGTGTCTGGCGGTTCTCGGCGACCTCGCCGAGCGGTACGTCAAGGGGTAGGTCGACACCATGCCGACGACGACGGGTGCCGTCGCCGTCAGCGGATGGCTGTCAGCTGTTCCGAGATTGGACGGGCCAATTCCCAGCGGTTCCCGCACGGATGGCACTGCACGACGTCGATTCCCTGGACGAGGTCGACGACTTGAACCTTCCCCTTGTGGCCACAACGTGGACACGTGTTGAGGATGGTCGGTGCCCGCTTGGTGCGATGGAAGAGCTGCATGTCGGTTCCTGCTTTCCCACAGAAGGTGGCTAACAAACCACTTACCGTTGACCAGATTCTTACCCATCGCGTCGGTGCCGAACATGGGGCAATCGGCTCATTCCGCCCCCGCGAAGGGGCATTTCGGCCACTGAGACGTGCTCGGGCATCGACGGATCGTCCTGCGCGGCCGTATCGAGCTCGGCTGCGAGCCGACCACTCCACGGCGCCGCCGAGATGCCGTGGGCGATCACACTCACGAGCACGGTCCATGCCACGACGACGAACATCAGTCGCGTGGAGCTGCTGTCGGTCTCCTCGAGCACCAAGAGACCGAAGACGATGGATGCGAGACCCCTCGGCCCGAACCAGCCGAGGAACAAGACCGTCTCACGACGCGTGCCCGCGCCGATCATCGACACCGCCACCGGCACCATGCGCACGACGGTGAGGGACAGCACGACGTAGAGCGCGATCTGCCACGTGAGCTCGTTGATCGCAGGTCCGCCGAGCACGGCGCCGAACACGATGAAGGTGAGCCCGGCAAGCAGCTCGCCCTCGTCGATCGTGAAGTCCTGGACCCCGCCGCACAGCTCGCGGGCGACCTGGCTGAAGGCCAGCCCGGCGGTGAAGGCGGCAACGAAGCCGTTGCCGTCGATCGTTCCTGCGAGAGCGAACGCGCCGACAGCAATGGACAGCGTGCTCAGCTGCCGGTACACACCTTCGACCCAGCCCCTGCTGTCGGCCCATCGCAACGAGATGCCGCCCACGCAGCCCACACTCACGCCGATGAGGGTCCCGTACCCGATCTGTTCGGCAACGAACTCGACCCAGTCGGTCTGGCCTCCACCGGTCTCCTCGGCGACGACGAGGGCCAGGAACACGGTGACGACCGGGACCGCGAGGCCGTCGTTGAGGCCGCTCTCGACGTTCAGACCCTGCCGGATCCTCACGGGCAGACGCTCGTCGTTGACCACGGCTGCGCCGAGCGCGGCGTCGGTCGGTGCCAGCACGGCGGCGACCAGGCCCGCCTCCTGCCAGCTCAACGAGTCCAACACCAGCCACGCGAGGCCGAGGCCCGCCAGCACCGTGAGCGGGAACCCGATCAACAACAAGCGGGCCGGGAGCCGGTATCCGGATCGCAGGCGCATGACGTCGATGCGTGTCGCATCGGCGAACAACACGAGCACCAGCGTCGCCTCGGCGAGCAGTGCGACCGACTCGTTCTCGATATCGAGATCGAAGACGGCGAGGCCGGCGTCGCCGAAAGCGATGCCGCCCGCGACGAATGCCATGGGGGCTGTGATCCAAAACTTGGCGAGTCGTTCCGACACCAGGCCATAGCCGCCGATCAGGGCCGCGAGCAGCGCGATGTCCTGCATATGGAACCTCCCGACCCAAAGCGTGGCACAGTCAGGACGGAACGACCGCGGGCAAGAGCAGGAGGAGTGCCGTCGTGCAACCCTTGAAGATCGCAACATGGAGCGACGTGGCCGACCGTGAACCGGTCGGTGTGCTCGTCGGCAACGTCGACCTCGTCATCGTTCGAGCTGACGACAACCATTCGGTCCTCTACGGCCGGTGCCTGCATCGCGGGGCCCACATGGCCGACGGCCGGATCGACGGCGACAACATCATCTGCGGCGTCCACGGGTGGGACTACGTGTTCCACACGGGCGTCAGCGCGTACGACAACGCCGAGCGACTGCACCGGTTCGCCTCCTGGCTCGACGCCGACGACCTCATGATCGATGCCGAGGAGGTGCTGGCATGGGAGAAGGAACACCCCCAGCCCTTCGATCGCGAGAGTTACCAGGGGGCCTATCAGGACCCCCACGGCACACCCGAGGAGCCCCATGTCGCGCTCATCCGCCAGTTGGGGAACGAGGGGCTGGACTACCTGGGACATCACGGGCCGGTCGGCTCGATGGGCGTCAGCCGGGATCTGTTGCCGAAATGGGACGACGTCCAGTTCGTCACGGCGCAGCTGGCGCGCAAGCCCCAGCTCGACGATGCCCCGGTCGGAACCGAGGTCGTGATCGGACCCAACGCGGCCCGCCCGCTCGAGCTCGACCTGCCGATGTTCGTGTCCGACATGAGCTTCGGCGCGCTGTCGGCGGAGGCGAAGATCGCGTTGGCGAAGGGGGCCGAGCTCGCAGGCACCGGTATCTGTTCGGGCGAAGGCGGCATGTTGCCCGAGGAACAGGCTGCCAACTCCCGCTACTTCTACGAGCTCGCGTCGGGGCGTTTCGGGTTCTCGATGGACAAGGTGGCGAAGACGCAGGCCTTCCACTTCAAGTTCGGCCAGGGCGCCAAGACCGGCACGGGTGGACATCTTCCCGGGAGGAAGGTCACGGGCAGGATCGCCGAGGTTCGCGGCCTCGAACCCGGCACCGACGCGATCTCACCATCGACGTTCGCCGACTTCGACTGCGAGGACCACTATCGGGCCTTCGCCGACGAGGTGCGCGAGGCGACCGGCGGTATCCCCATCGGCGCGAAGTTGTCGGCCCAACACATCGAGGACGACCTCGACGCCGCCATTCGGGTCGGCGTCGACTACGTGATCCTCGACGGTCGGGGCGGCGGGACCGGAGCCGCGCCGATCGTGTTCCGCGACCACATCTCGGTGCCGACCATGCCCGCGCTGGCACGGGCGAGGCGCCACCTCGACGCGCGTGGCCGCCGCGACATCACGCTGGTGATCACCGGTGGACTGCGCACCCATACCGACTTCGCCAAGGCGCTGGCGCTCGGCGCCGACGCAGTCGCGCTCTCGAACTCGGCGATGCAGGCCATCGGGTGTCTCGGGATGCGGGCATGTTCGACCAACAACTGCCCAGTGGGCATCGCGACGCAGCGGGATGACCTGCGGGCCCGCCTCATCGTCGACGAGGCTGCCGCGCGGTTGGAGCGCTTCTTCGCCGCTAGCGTTGCTCTGATGGCGGTCTTGGCCCGAGCGTGCGGGCACACCCATCTCCGGGAGCTCTGCACCGACGACCTGACCACCTTCGATCGTGAGATCGCACATCTCACGGGAATCTCGTATGGAGGAGTACAGCTCTGATGGTTCGATCCAGGGTCCTGGCCTCACTTCTGGCGGTCGTCATGGTGGCGGCTGCGTGTTCGGGAGGTGACCGCCCCGAGCTGGTCGACAGCCCGGACGGCGATGTGGAGGTCGACGGGGCCGACGCCGAGACCGAGACCGGCTCCGCCGATGCCGATGCCGATGAGGACAGCTCGGCCGATGCAAGCGAGGACACCACACCAGAGGAGCCGGACGATTCGAGCGACGAGCCGGCCGACGACGCTGCGACCGATCCCGAGTCCTCCGACGAGGACGAGGTCGCCGCCGATGAGCCCACCCCGGAGCCGCCGCCCCCGCCGGCCGCGGACAGCTTCGCCAGCACGGGCACCGTCAGCGTCGCCCTCGACGACGGCCGTGTGTACGACGCCACGGTCGGCTGCACGGTCGTGGAGTCGGGCGACGACTGGAGCTTCCGTTTCTCCGGTGAGTCCGACGTCGGGGTCGCCATGGAGGGCACCTACGACAGCACCCAGCCCGACTTCGTCATCGTGTTCATCAGCGGACCCGATGCCCTGAACGGCGACGACGTGCTGTTGTCGAACCTCAATGGCGGCGACGATCTGAACGAGACCTCGACGGGCGGCAACACATGGGTCGCGAGCCTCAACCTCTCCTCGCCCGAAGGTGTCGTCTTCGGCGCGCAGGTCGACGCTGTGTGCGGCTGAAACAGTCAGCTACGGTCCGTCGATGGACAACGACACAACCTGGCACAAGGTCGTCGATCTCGACGAGGTCCCCGAGGGGCGGGTCACCACGATCACGGTCGGGCGCCGGAGCCTCGCCATCACCCACTTCGACGGTCAGTACGGCGCGCTCGACAACCACTGCCCGCACCAGGGTGGCCCGCTCGGTGAGGGCAGCATCGAGAAAGGGCTGTTGCGGTGTCCATGGCACGGCTACGACTACGACCCGCTGACGGGATCACCGCCACCCCCGTTCGACGACGCACCTGCGTGTTTCGACACCGAAGTGCGGTCCGACGGCGTGTACGTGGCGCTCCCTGGCGACGAGCCCCACGCCCGCACGGTCAGCGATGTCCTGGTCGAGACGATGATCGCCTGGGGCGTCACGCACGTGTTCGGCATGGTCGGCCACTCGAACCTCGGCTTCGCCGATGCGATGCGAAAGGCCGAGTCCCGCGGTGAGCTGACCTACATCGGGATCCGCCACGAGGGCGCCGGCGCGTTCGCCGCGTCGGCGTACGGCAAGCTCACCGGTGGCCTGGCCGCGTGTTTCGGGATCGCCGGACCGGGTTCGACGAACCTGCTCACCGGCCTGTACGACGCGAAGGTCGATCGCGCACCCGTGCTGGCGATCTCGGGACAGGTGCCGTCGAAGGTCCGAGGACGGGGCGCGTTCCAGGACGTCGACCTGAAGGGAGCGTTCGCCGAGGTGACCCGCTACAGCGAGACCGTCCAGTCCGGGTCGAACCACGCCGAGCTCATGACCCTCGCCTGCAAGACGGCAGTCGTCGAGAGCAACGTCGCCCATCTGGTGCTGCCCGACGAGGTCCAGGAACAGCTCGCCCCCGATGCCCGGGCCGGTGTACCCGACGGTCGATCCGGCGATCGACGGATCGCCGCGCCGCAGTCCGAGGTGGACCGCGCCGTCGCCAAGATCGCCGCCGCCGAGCGCCCGATGGTGGTGGTGGGCGCGGGGTCCCGATTCGACATGGACGACGTCAGCGCCTTCGCCGAACGAATCGGTGCGCCCGTCGCCACGACGTTCAAGGGCAAGGGGCTGATCTCGGATCACCACCCGCTCGGGTGCGGGGTGCTCGGTCGCAGCGGCACGCCGATCGCGAGCTGGTTCATGAACGAGTGCGACCTGATGATCGTGTTCGGCGCGTCGTTCTCGAACCACACGGGCATCTCCGACTACAAACCCATCATCCAGGTCGACTTCGACCCGATGGCGCTCGGTCGTTTCCATCCGGTCGAGGTGCCACTGCTCGGTCATGTCGGCGTCACCGCTCGGCAGCTGGCCGACGCCGTGCCTGCCGACTTCGAGGCCCACGACTACATCGGCGAGGTCGCCGAGCGCTGGTCCTTGTGGCGGACCGAGAAGCAGAACCGGCGCGCCGACGATCGGGGCCAGGGAGTCGGCTCGGCCGCCATCTTCGACGCCCTGACGCGCGCCGCCGACCCCGACGCCGTCATCGCCGTCGATGTCGGCAACAACACCTACTCCTTCGGCCGCTACTTCGAGGTCGACAGACAGTCGGTGCTGATGTCCGGTTATCTCGGCTCGATCGGGTTCGGGTTCCCGGCCGCCATGGGCGCATGGGCCGCGGTGGGCGGCGAGCGTCAGGTGATCGCCGTCGCCGGCGACGGCGGATTCGGCCAGTACGCGATGGACTTCACCACGGCGGTGAAGTACGGGATGGACCTCACCGTGGTGCTGCTCGCCAACGGTGAGCTCGGCAAGATCTCGAAGGAACAACGATGGGCAGAGCTCGACGTGTGGCAGACCTCGCTGCACAATCCGAGCTTCGCCGGCTTCGCCGAGCTCTGTGGTGGGAAGGGGATCGAGGTCGCTCGGGTTTCCGATCTCGACAGCGCGCTCCAGGAGGCACTCGCCCACACGGGTCCCGCCCTCGTCGAAGTGCTCGCTGACGCCCAACTCGTCTGAGCGAAGGAGCTCCCTGTGCCCACCCTCGGAACACCACCGGCATCTCTCGTCACGACCAGGGTCGCGCTCCATCGGTTCGCGACCTACGTCGTCGCGCCGGCACGACACCAGGTCACGGGACGATTCGGCCTGCGCGCCACGCCCGGCGGGTTCGGCACGCCGGTGTTCGGCGACGGCATTCGGGTTCGCGTCGACGGCCCAGATCTCGTCGTCGACGAAGGCGAGTCGTCGCGCCGCACCCCCATCACCTCGATGAACGCCGCCGCCGAGTTCATCGGATCGAAGGTCGATCTCGAGACGGCCGCCGAGCATGACTCGCCACCGGCGGGCGATCTCGACGAAGACCTCGGTATCGACGCCGAAGCGGTCGCCTACCTCGCATCGTGGTGGCAGCTCGCGTCCGAGGCGCTCGAGATCGTGCGCACCGACGCCGAGTCGGTCGACCCGAGCGAGGTGCAGCTCTGGCCGGGCCACTTCGATCCCTCCATCGAGATCGGCGACGAGGACCACCGGGCGTCCTACGGCGGCTCGCCTGGCGACGGTGGCAGCGATGAGCCGTACGCGTACGTGAGCGTGTGGTGGCCCGACCGTATCGGCGACGCCGTCACGGATACGTTCTGGTCGGCCGAGGGTTACACGGGTGCGGTGCTGCCGCGCAGTGAGATCGACGCGGGCGACGACCCGGTGGCCACCGTGGTCGAGTTCTTCCGCCGGGCCCGAGCGCTGCTCTCGTAGCCGACGGGCTCAGATCCGGGTCTCGCGGCCGGACCAGTACTCGTCCTTCAACAGGCGCTTGTACAGCTTGCCGGTCGGATGGCGCGGCAGCTCGGGACGGAAGTCGACGGAACGGGGGCACTTCACGTCGGCCAGGTGGTCGCGGCAGTACGCGATGAGGATTCGCTCGAGCGCGGCCGACGCGTCGTCGTCGGCCGGCATCGTCACCGGCTGCACGACGGCCTTGACCTCCTCGCCGAAGTCGTCGTTGGGAACCCCGATCACCGCGACGTCGAAGACGTCGGGGTGCATGGTGAGGATGTTCTCGGTCTCCTGGGGATAGATGTTCACCCCGCCGGAGATGATCATGTAGGCCTTGCGGTCGGTGAGGTACAAGAAGCCGTCCTCGTCGACCTTGCCGACGTCGCCCAGTGTCGACCACCCCGCCGGGTGCCGGGAGCCGTGCGTCTTCTCAACGTCGTTGTGGTACTCGAAGCCACCACCACCGCCGAAGTAGATGGTGCCCTCGGTGCCGGCTGGGACCTCGTTGCCGTGGTCGTCGACGATGTGCAGCTCGCCGATGAGCGGTCTGCCGACGGTTCCCTTGTGGGCCAGCCAGTCCTCGGAGCCGGTGTAGCAGAACCCGTTGCCCTCGGTACCGGCGTAGTACTCGTGCAACACCGGGCCCCACCAGTCGATCATCTGCTCCTTGACGGCGACCGGGCACGGTGCGGCGGCGTGGATCGCCACCCGGAGGCTCGAGATGTCGTACTGGGACCTGGTGCCCTCGGGCAGCTTGAGCATTCGCACGAACATCGTCGGCACCCACTGGCTGGTGGTCACCCGGTACTGCTCGATGAGACGCAGCGCGTGCTCGGGGTCGAAGCGCTCCATGGCGATGACCGTCCCGCCCACCCGGTGCACGGCCATGCAGAATCGCAGTGGTGCCGAGTGGTAGAGGGGCGCCGGTGACAGGTACACGGCGTCGTGGTCGACGCCGAAGAGCGCGGACGCGAGCTGGAGGAGCGGGTTGGCCGTGCCGAGCGGCGCGTCCGGCATGGGGACCTTCACGCCCTTCGGTCGGCCGGTCGTGCCGGAGCTGTACAACATGTCGGTGGACTCGAGCCGGTCGGCGAGCGGCTCGGCCGGACACGCGGCAATGGCGTCCTCGAACGACTCGAAGCCGTCGACGATGCCACCGACGCTCAGCCGCAGCTTCACGTCCGGGATGTCGTCGACGATCTCTGCCACGACATCGGCCCTGGAGGGAGAGGTGATGAACGCCTTCGCGCCGCAGTCGTTGATGATGTAGGACAGCTCCTCGGAGGTGAGCCGAGAGCTGATGGCCGTGTAGTACACGCCGGCGTAGTGGCATCCCCAGGCGATGGGCAGGAACTCGGCCCGGTTCTCCAAGCAGAACGCCACGTGGTCGCCGCGTTCGAGGCCGACGGTCCGCAGGAGCTGCGAGAGGCGATTCGCGAGCTCGTCGAGCTCGGCGTAGGTGACGATCTCACCACCGGGTGCCATGACCACCGCGGCCTTGTCGGGCTCGGACGCGGCGTGGCTCCCGGGATAGTGCTGTCGCTGATGTTCTTCGGCTGTCTCGGTCATCGGCGGACAGACTAGGTCGCGCCGCGTCCGCGGTCAGGTCGACGAAGTCCGGGGGTCGGCGTGTTCGGGGACCGGGTCGGGTGTCGGGATCGGGTCGAGACCGTCGCTCGGATCGGCCGTCACCTCGCAGAACACGGAGTCGTCATCGGTGCGGAAGTCGAAGTCACCTAGGTCGGCACCGATGTCGTTCTGCGCGAAGTCGGGCTCACCGACGATCTGCACCTCGACGGCAGCCTGGCCGAGCCCCAATCCCGTGGCCTGCTCGGCATAGGCATCGAGCAGCACCGACTTCGTGAGCTCATACGCCTGTTCCATGCATTCGCTTCCGCCGATGACGGTCTGGGCGAAGGCGTAGCCGGCAGGCGTCAGACCCTCTTGGTCACTGACCCAGGGAAGGGCGTCGGTGAGCTTGCCGACGAATCCCTTGTCGAAGCGGACGCTGTCCTGGGTTGCGATGGCATCGACACGAGGCCGGACGAATTGGATCGACTCGGCGGGAATCGTGACCCGCACGCTTCCCGGGGCCGTCTCGGTGATCTCGACGGCGTCGGCGCTGAGACACGTGTCGATGTCGCCGATGGCGAGCACCTCGACCGTGTCGGTGCGGTAGACCTGCCCGAACACCGAATGCTCCTTGCGGCCGTTCACCGGAACCTCGGCATGCACCCGGGCTCGGCAATCGAGCCCGATCGGTTCGATCTCGACGATGCGGGCAGGAGCGTCGTAGGTGACCGTCACCTCGTTGGACGCGACGTCGGGGAGCTTGTTCCACGGCCAGTTGATCGTCAGCGCGCCATAGGCGCTGAGGACGACGACGCCGAGGGCGAACAGCGCGATCGACGTCGTGATCGCGGGGGAACGTTTGGTCATGGCGGGTCCTTTCGCTTCGCAGTCCTGACGTTGTGGCTCCGGGAAAGTCGCGACGAAATCGAGAAAACCGAGGTGACGGCGCCGCCGTGAGTTGGTGGGTGACAACCGATTCGCCTAGAAAACTGGCGGTTCGGCGACGCGAGGAACTTCCCGATGACCGTGCACGAACGGCCGTTCGGCCGATATCTCGAGGATTTCCGCCCCGGCGACGTGTACCGGCACTGGCCGGGCAAGACGATCACCGAAGCCGACGATCATCTGTTCTGCATGATCACCATGAACCACCATCCGCTCCACACCAACGAGTGGTTCGCGCAGCACGAGACGGTCCACGGCCAGAACGTGGTCGTCGGCAACCTCGTCTACTCGCTCGTGTTGGGGATGTCGGTTCCCGACGTGAGCGGTGCCGCGATCGCCAACCTCGAGATCGAGACCTTGCGACACTCGAAGCCGACCTTCCACGGCGACACGATCTACGCGGAGACCCGGGTGCTCGATGTCCGTGAGTCGTCGTCGAAGCCCGATCGCGGCGTCGTCGGCGTGGAGACCAAGGGGCTCAACCAACACGGCGACGAGGTCTGTTACTTCCGCCGAAAGGTGCTGGTGTGGAAACGCGAGCATGCGCCCGAACGCAAGCGGCCCTACGGGTCCGACATCTGGGAGGACTGACATGTCTGCACGCACCCGAGAGCTCCCGAGACGGTCGTGTCTGTCGGTGCCGGGCGCCAGCGAGAAGATGCTCGCCAAGGGCCCGACGCTCGACGCCGACATGGTCTTTCTCGACATGGAGGACTCCGTCTCGCCCCTCGAGAAGGAATCGGCGCGGGACAAGGTCGTCACCGCAGTGCGCGATCAGGACTGGGGCGAGAAGGTCCTGTGCGTGCGGGTCAACGCCTGGGACACGAAGTGGACGGTCGGCGACATCACGACGGTGGTCGGCAACGCCGGGGAGCGCCTCGACGAGATCATGTTGCCGAAGGTCGAGTCCGCAGCCGAGGTCGTCGCCGCCGACATGGTCCTGCGACAGGTCGAGGAGAACGCCGGCCTCCCGATCGGCCACATCGGGATCGAGGCCCAGATCGAGACCGCGCGGGGCATGATCGACGTCGAGGAGATCTGTGCAGCATCGTCGCGCCTCGAGACGGTGATCCTCGGGCCGGTCGACATGTCGGCGTCGATGGAGATGCCGTCGCTCGGCGGCGGTCTCGACATACCCGGCTATCCCGGCGACTACTTCCACTACGTGTTCGTCAAGATCTTGATGGCGGGCCGGGCCAACGGGCTCCAGGTCATCGACGGTCCCTACGTCAAGGTTCGAGATCCCGAGGGATTCCGTGACTACACACGCCGGGCGATGGAGCTCGGATTCGACGGCAAGTGGGCGCTGCATCCCGATCAGATCACGATCCTGAACGAGATGTTCTCGCCGACACAGGAGCAGTACGACAAGGCGTTGGCCATCCTCGAGACCTACGCCCAGGCGACGACCACCGGCGATCGCAAGGGCGCGGTCATGTACGGCGACGAGATGATCGACGAGGCGTCACGCAAGGTCTGCCTGAAGATCGCAGCGAGGGGTGAGCGCAGCGGGATGATCCGCTCCACGGGTTGACCGGTCGGGCCCGGTTGGTGACCGGATCGCGGTCAGGTGGATAGTGTCGGCGGTGTGGGGGAGCGAATCGACCGAATCGGGACGTGGCGCAAGGACCTCTCGGCCGAGCTGGCGACGTTGCCGGACTCGCTGAGACGGTTCCGCGAGGCGATCAGCGACCTGCAGCGCATAACCGAGCGACTCGAGTACGCCACAGTCGGCATCGAGACAATGATGCGACACGCCGACAACAGCGGGCTGACCGATGCCATGCGTCAGCTCGACCAGGCCGCGATGGCGGTCGAAAAGCAGCTCGCCGAGATGCGTGACGCGGTCCCGGGTGCCGGGTTGGTCGGTCAGACCGTCACCGAGCTGCACCGCAACATCGACTCGGTGGTCGGGCTGCTCTCGGGTCGCGACCGGCGCGCTGATTCCCCGGGTGGCGCCGTCGAGGGCTGAGCCGGCACGGCGCCCGGCGTCGGCTGGGGGTCAGTCCTCGACTCGGACCGCGACGGTGTGCCACCCGGTGGCACCGTCGGGTCGGGGATCGGCGAGCTCGGCGGTCTGCGTCTCCCCTTCGCCATCGGTGCTCCGCACCTGGATGACGTGATCGCCTGGTGTCGCGTCCCACTCGTGGAACCACTGCCGCCAGGACTCGTCGCTGAGCTCGTCGCTCAGGCTCGCCTCGATCCACGAGCCCTCGTCGATACGGACCTCGACCTTGCCGACCGAGCGGGTCGGGGCCCATGCGACACCGGCGATGGCGGTCGGACCGGGGGTGATGCGGTCGCCCCGGCGGGGGACGTCGATGCGTGACTGCGTCTTGATCGGACCTTCCTTGGCCCAGCCGCGGGGAATCCAGAAGCCGTCGAAGTCGTCCCACGTGGTGAGCTCGATCTCGGTGAGCCACTTCGTGGCCGACACGTAGCCGTACAGCCCCGCCACCACGAGGCGAGCGGGAAATCCGTGTGACAGCGGCAGCGGTTCGCCGTTCATCGCGAACGCCACGAGGGCAGTCCGGCCATCGGATGCCGCGGCCGTCGGGAACCCGGCTGTCCACCCGTCAGCCGATCGGCCGACGATCTGGGTGGCGTCATCGTGGACACCGGCCCGCTCCAATACGTCGATGAGCGGAACGCCCCGCCAGATCGCGTTGCCGACGAGATTGCCGCCGATCTCGTTCGAGACGCACGACAAGGTGACGGGCGCCTCGACGACGTCCATGTCCAGCAGGTCGCTGAACGACAGCTCGTAGGGATCATCGACCATGCCATCGATCGAGAGCGTCCAGGTGTCGGGGTCGAGAAGCGGCGGCGAGATGGCCGTGTCGATGCGGTAGAAGTCGTCGTTGCTGGTGACGAGGCTGGAGATGCCGGGCACGTCGTCGAGGCTGCCGCTCGGTGCCAGTGCCGTCGCCGGCGACGCAGCGTCGGTGGAAGCGAGCTGTGTGGCGAGCTCGGCCCGGTCGGCCTCGATGTTGCGCTGCTGTCGGAGCGAGTTCCCCACCATCGCGCTGAAGAGCCCCGTGAATCCCGCAGCGACGCTGGTTGTGAGGAATCGCCGACGTTCGGAAACGAACGTGCTCAGGCGGCTGGTGCTGTCGCTGGTCGGGGTGATGTGCCGAGCCGATCGCAACATGAGCGCCAGCGCGCCCATGCCGGCGAGCCCGGCGACGATCGAGACGATCCAACCGCCCGTGGCGTTGGCCAGCTCGTCCTGGGTGGCCGCGAGCCCACCGACTACGGCGAAGAGTGTGAAGACCACGGGACCGACGATCGGTCGAGATCGGCTGAGGACTCCGGTGATCGCCCCGATCACCAGCGAGGCGACGGTGATGCCGGTGACGAGCGCTCGCTTCTGGCCACTCCCGAAGGTCTCACGACTCCAGTTGTCGAGAGTCTGCCAGCCGTTCTCGATCACGTAGTCGCCGACCGACTCGATGATCGGGGGCACGCTCGTGGTGAAACCGGCGAGGAGCTCGGCGACGCCCAGAGCGAGGCCCGCCGCGATGAATCCGGACACGGCGCCGGCGAGGATCGGAACGTCGGCGTCAGTCCCTTCGGTCGGTCGAGTGGAGGTTGTCGGCATCATTTCCTCGGCGGAACAACGAACAGTGGGGCACGCTGGTGGTGCTGGAGTCGAAACGCTGAGTCACCGAGAAAGGTTCCCGTGGATCCGACATCGCTTCGCGACTATGGCTGGGACGACGAGGTCGCGCGCGCCTGGCAGGACGAGGCTACCGACGAAGCAGTCGTCGGCCGCGTCGCTCGTGTCGATCGGGGTGAGTGCGACGTGGTGACGGCCGATGGTGCGATTCGGGCATTGTCGGACTCGCAACGAGCCCAGGGTGCGCGGGCGCCGGCGACCGGGGACTGGGTGTCGGTCGTGCAGGACGAGCTCGGCCCGGTCATCGACCGGGTCCTGCCACGGCGTACTGCGATCGTGCGTCGCGATCCGGCCGAGCGGCTGACCGAGCAGGTGCTCGTCGCGAACGTCGACGTGGTCGGCATCGTGCATGCGCTCGACCAGGAGCTGCGGCCGGCTCGACTCGAACGATTCCTGGCACTCGCCTTCGACAGCGGCGCAGAACCGCTGATCATCATCGCCAAGAACGACCTCGACGGTGGCGACGCGGCGGCAGCGGTCATCGGGCCGCTGGCCCCCGATGTCGATGTGGTTCGGGTCACGGCAACGACGGGTGACGGTGTGATGGAGCTCGCCGATCGCATCGCGGGTCGGACGATCGTGTTCATCGGGCTTTCGGGTTCGGGGAAGTCGACGCTCGTCAACGCGCTGCTCGGTACCGATGTGCAGGACATCGCGGACGTGCGGAACGTCGACGGAAAGGGCCGGCACACGACGACCAGCCGGGAGCTGTTCGTGCTGCCCGGGGGTGGCGTCCTGATCGACACTCCCGGGGTGCGCTCGATCGGTCTGTGGGCCGCTGCCGACGCCGTCGACCGGGTCTACGGTGACATCAGCGAGATGGCCCGGAATTGCCGATTCCGCGATTGCACGCACGATCGAGAGCCGGGATGCGCGGTGCAGGCGGCGGTGGCGACGGGTGACCTCGACGGTGACCGCGTCGAGCGACATCGTCGCCTCGTCGAGGAGCTAGTCGACCAGGACGCCGAACGGGAGGAGCACGATCGCCGCCGGAAACGCGGTCGACCCTCGCCGACTCGTCGACCGAGACGCTGACCTGAGCGGCGTCCGGCTTTCGGCCGGCACGGGAGCGGCCGTACCATCGCCGCCGATGGACTTCACCCTCACCCCCAGCGAGCGTGAGTTTCGTGACGAGGTGCGGACGTGGCTCGAAGAGCATCTCGTCGGAGAGCTGGCCGACCTGCGGGGACGAGGCGGAACCGGACAGGAGGACATCGAGCCGGCAGTCCTCATCGAGTGGGAACGCGAGCTGGCCCGCGGCGGCTGGCTCGGCATCGACTACCCGAGCGAGCTCGGTGGCCGGGCCTGCACCCTCGGTGAGCAGGTCATCTTCCACGAGACCTACGTGGAGGCCCGGGCGCCGGGCCGCATGCCCAACATGGGTGTCACCCTGCTCGGCCCGACGCTGCTGGCCTACGGGACGGCCGAACAGCAGCGACGTTTCGTGCCACCGATTCTTCGGGGCGATGAGCTGTGGTGCCAGGGATACTCCGAGCCCGACGCCGGTTCCGACCTCGCCAACGTCTCGACCCGAGCCGTTCTCGACGGCCAGTCGTGGGTGATCACCGGTCAGAAGATCTGGACATCGCTCGCCCAGTACGCCGACTGGTGTTTCGTCGTCGCCCGCACCGAACCCGGGTCGAGCCGTCACGCCGGACTGTCGTACATCCTCGTCCCGATGAACCAGCCCGGGATCGAGATCCGGCCCATCGTCCAGATCACCGGCGGTATCGAGTTCAACGAGCTGTTCTTCGACGATGCCCGAACCGATGCGGACCTCGTCGTGGGCGAGCCGGGGGCCGGCTGGGGCGTCGCGATGGGAACGCTCGGGTTCGAGCGGGGCGCGTCCACGCTCGGCCAGCAGCTCTCCTTCCGGCACGAGCTCGACGCGCTCGTCGACGAGGCGCGAGCCAACGGCACGGCCGGCGATCCCTGCATCCGGCAGCTGCTGGCCCGGGCTCACGCCGAGCTCGAGATCATGCGGTACAACAACATGAGGATGCTCACGGTTGTCGACGCCGGTGGTGTGCCGGGCCCCGAGATGTCGATCGGCAAGCTGTATTGGTCGAACTGGCATCGGCGGCTCGGCGAGCTGATGATGCAGGTACGTGGGGTCGCCGCGACAGTCGGTCCGGCGGGCAGCGACGAGCAGTATCCGCTCGACCGCCAGCAGCGAACGTTCCTCTACAGTCGCGCCCACACGATCTACGCCGGATCGAACGAGGTCCAACGAAACGTGATCGGCGAACGGGTGCTGGGCCTGCCACGAGAGCCGTCACGATGAGCAGCCGAGGAGGGTGAAAGGCACCTCGTGACTGGCAGACTGGCTGCCACGCGGACGACGAGGGGGATCCATGCCCGAGGCCTACATCATCGATGCTGTTCGGACGCCCGTCGGCAAACGGGGTGGAGGTCTCGCGGCCGAACATCCCGCCGACCTCGGCGCCCACGTGATCACGGGTCTCGTCGAGCGCACGGGCATCGATCCGGCCGCGGTCGAAGACGTGATCATGGGGTGCCTGGACACGATCGGCCCTCAGGCCGGCGACATCGCCCGGACGGCCTGGCTGGCCGCCGGACTGCCCGAATCGGTCCCGGGAGTGACCATCGATCGGCAGTGCGGATCGAGCCAACAAGCGGTGCACTTCGCCGCCCAGGGCGTGCTGTCGGGCACCCAGGATCTCGTCGTGGCCGGCGGCGTCCAGAACATGAGCGCGATCCCGATCAGCGCATCCATGGAAGCCGGCGAGGCATACGGCTTCGAGGATCCGTTCTCGACGTCGAAGGGCTGGCTCGAACGCTACGGCGACCAGGAGATCTCGCAGTTCCGGGGGGCGGAGCTCATCGCCGAGAAATGGGGATTGAGGCGCGAGCAGCTCGAGGAGTTCGCACTCGAGAGCCACACCCGGGCGCTCGCGGCCATCGACGAGTCACGATTCGACCGGGAGATCCTGCCCTACGGCGATGTTGCGGTCGACGAGGGGCCCCGGCGGGGCACCTCGCTCGAGAAGATGGCTTCATTGGCCCCGCTCGAGGAGGGTGGGCGGATCACGGCGGCGGTCGCGAGCCAGATTTCCGACGGCGCCGCGGTGATGCTGATCGCGTCCGAGCAGGCCGTCGCCGATCACGGCCTCACGCCACGGGCGCGCGTCCATCACATGTCCGTGCGGGGTGACGATCCCGTCTACATGCTCACCGGTCCGATCGCGGCCACGAAGTACGCCTACGACAAGACGTCGATGACGTCGGACGACATCGACCTCTTCGAGTGCAACGAGGCGTTCGCGCCCGTGCCGCTGGCCTGGATGGCCGAGTGCGAGGTCCCCCACGAGAAGGTGAACGTCAACGGCGGGGCCATCGCGTTGGGCCATCCCCTCGGTGCCACCGGGACCCGCCTCATGACCACGCTGCTGAACGAGCTGGAACGCACCGGTGGACGCTACGGGCTCCAGACCATGTGTGAGGGTGGCGGGCAGGCCAACGTCACGATCATCGAACGCCTCTAGCGCCTCTAGCGCCTCTGACGTGGTTCGACGCGGTCGACGAGACCCCACCGCTTGGCCGTCGGGGCGTCGATGCCCGCACCGGTGATGGCCAGCCAATCGGCGCGCTGGCGGCCGATGCGTCTGGGAATGCTCGCCGTCCCCCCGGCGCCGGGAACGAGACCCATCGAGACCTCCGGGAGACGGAAGGTGGCTCCCGGATCGGCCACGATGGCTGCCGCGAACGCCGGGAGCTCGACGCCGGCGCCGACGCAGGCGCCGTGCACCCGCACCCGGGTGTTCCGTCGGAGTCGGTCGAGCCAGTAGGCCGCGCTGCGCGTGGTGCGGATGAGGTGTCCGCTCGACGGGTCGGGCGACGTGCCGAACTCGGCGAGATCACCGCCGGCGCAGAACGCCGGACCGTTCCCGTCGATCAGCACCCCCTCGATCGACGGGTCGGCGCCGGCCAACCGGAGTCCGGCGACCAGCTGATCGCGCATGGCCGCGCTGTACGCATTCCTGCGGTGGGGCCGGTCGAGGGTGACGCGGAGCACGGAACCGTCTCGGGTCACGACCACCGGGTCGCCGGGTTCGGTGTCGGCGGCAGCACGCGCCGAGGCTCCGAGCCAGGCCGCGAACTCCGGACCGGCCTGCAACATCGAGTAGGTGAGACTCTCGGCGACCAGTGCGTCGGGGACAGTCGACGCCTCGCTGAGACGCGAGAGCTGGACCATCGAGACGGCGGCCTGGGGATTGGCACGCACGGCAGACGCGACGGCCTCGGTCGCGGCCGCCACGTCGAGGTGATCGACGGCGGCGGGGGACTCGACGTCGGGTGGCGCAACGACGATGTCGAACGCTCGCAGCAGTGGCTCGTAGGCGAGTGGCGGGTCATCGTGGATGACCGCGACGGTGACAACCGGGAGCGACCGGAGTCGCTCGGCCGCTGCCGTCATCACCTCCGGAGCGGGGGGCGTCGGCCACGATGCGACGTCGACCGTGACGAGCGGCGTGCCGTCGGGCGCCCTGAGCTCCTCGTGCGCCCATGGCGACGCGACGAGGTCACATACCTCGGCAAGGCCGAGCTCACTCACGGTTCAGTCGGACGCCGGCAGCGGCTTCGACTCCTTGAGGACCATCGCGGCGCCGCCCGCCGCGAGCGAACCGTCACCGGCCTTGGTGCACAACAGCTCGATGGAGTCGTCCGCATCGACGTAGCGTTTCCCGAGCTGACTGCCGTCGGCGGCGTCGCTGCTCGGCGTCCCGGACTCGGCCGGCGCCGTGGGAGGATCGACCATCGCCGCACCACCACACGTGACCTCGATCTCGTCGGCCGGGGCCTTCACGACGATGACCTCGGTGGCGCACACGGTGCTCTTCAGGCGAGTACCCGGTCGAAGTTGCATTCGCGGTTGTTCCTCTGTCGTTGACCTGCGGTTCCATGATCCCGCACCCACATCGATGCTGCCAACCTGACCGACCCCCGGCCGGGGCTACGGTCGGCTCGTGCAGTTGCCGACACCCGCCCGTGCGCTCGGCGTGGATCACGCCGCCGACTGGGAGGGATCAGGGCTCGCAGCGCTCACCGGCCCGGCCGACGGCGAACCGATCACGATCGACAATCCCGTCGTCGCGTCCGTCGCTGCGCTCGCCGACGGAGTGTCGACGGCAGCGACGCGTCTCGGCGGAGCGGCGCCGAAGCTCGATGCCGCCTCGTCGTTGACGGAACGGGCCCGGCTCGACGGTCTCACACGACGAGGCGTGGTCTCCTGCGGTGGGGGATGCGCGATGTACGAAGCCGTCGACGGCTGGCTCGCGCTGAGTCTTGCCAGGGGAAGCGATCGGGAGCTCCTCCCGGCCTGGTTGGGGGCGAGCACCGCGGTGGTCGACGACGATGGCGAGCTTCGCCACGAGTTGCGGCGTCACCGGGTCGGCGACCTGGTCGGGTTGGCGGCGGAGCTCGGGATCCCCGTGGCGAGCGTCGGTGAGGAGCCCGGCGTCGCACCGGCGCGACGGGCGCTCACGGGCTCCGATCGAGCCGTCCGGCCCGTATCGGACATCCGCGTCGTCGACCTCTCCGCCATGTGGGCCGGTCCGCTCGTGGGCCGGCTCCTCGCCGCAGCCGGAGCGGCGGTGACGAAGGTCGAGTCGCCCCACCGGCCCGATGCGCTCGCGAACGGCTCTCCCGAGCTCTTTCGGCGCCTGAACGGCGCCAAACGGCGAGTGTCGATCGATCTCCGGTCGCCACGAGCAGTCGTGGACCTGCGGACCGAGCTTCTCGAGGCCGACCTGGTCATCGACAGCTCGCGCCCTCGGGCGATGGCGCAGCTCGGCATCGACGTAGTCGGCATCGTCGCGTCGGGGACGACCTGGCTCAGCATCACCGGACACGGCCGGGCGAGCAATCGTGTCGCGTTCGGCGACGATGCCGCTGTGGCCGGCGGTGCGTGGGTCGTGCCGACCGGCGCCCGGACCCCGGTATTCGTCGGTGACGCGTTGGCCGACCCGGTCGCGGGTTGGGTCGGCGCCTGGGCCGCATTCGAAGCGCTCGAGGAGTCTCGGTCTACTTTGATCGACGTCTCGATGAGCGCATCGGTCTGGCATGTGCTGGGACGCAGGCGGGCTCGGCAGTAGGTTGGGCCCGTGGATGCAGATTCGCCCGACCATGCCGAGCTCGACGAGGCCCTGACGCGTACGCGAGAGGCTCACCACCGCAACCTGAGCGGTGGTGGGGCCCGAGCCGCGGTTTTCGGAGCGAGCGACGGCTTGGTGTCCACCGCCTCGCTGGTCCTCGGCGTCGCTGCCGCCGACAGCTCACAGGGGATCGTGCGGGTCGCGGGCCTGGCCGGACTCATCGCGGGCGCGGTCTCGATGGCAGCCGGCGAGTACGTCTCGATGAAGGCGCAACGCGAGCTCTTCGAGCGAGAGCTCGAGCTCGAGCGCCGCGAACACCAGCGCAACCCGAACGTCGAGATCGTCGAGCTGGCCGAGATCTACCAGTCGCGGGGAATCGATCCCGGGAATGCGCTCGCGATGGCTCGCGGGATCATGGAGGATCCCGAACAGGCGCTCGAGGTGCACGCCCGCGAAGAGCTCGGCGTCGACCCGAACGAGCTCGGGAACCCGATCGAGGCGGCTGCGTCCTCCTTCATCTCGTTCGTCCTCGGTGGGCTCCTTCCGCTCTTGCCGTGGTTCTTCGGCGGCGGGACGAGAGCGATCATCGTGTCAATCGTCCTCGGCGTCATCGGTGCCGCGCTGGTCGGTGCCGCCCTTGCCCGCTTCACCGGCAAGTCGCTCCTCGCGTCGGTGATGCGTCAGGTCGCCATCGCCGCCGCCGCGGCCGGGTTCACGTACGGCATCGGTGCTCTGGTCGGCGCCGAGGTGTCCTGACGCGGCGCGGCGTCGGTCTTCGGGCGAAAGCGCAAAGCACTAGTGTCGACCGCCGTGGGAGCAGGGGGATCGTCTGGCGATGGGCTACGGGCAGTCGACGGGCGGATACCCGGCCGGCGGGGCCAGCAGACCCGCGCTCGACTGCTCGACGTCACACGCGACCTGCTCGAGACGACCGGGTACCGCGAGCTGCGCGTCGTCGACATAGCCCGGATGGCCGACATGTCATCGGCGACGTTCTACCAGTACTTCCACGACGTCCACTCGGCGATCCTGGTTCTCGCCGACGACTTCGCGGTCACGTCCGGGGCCCGGCTCGAAGCGGTGATCGTCGACGCCGACTGGACGCGCCGCGCCGATGAGGCTGCCAACCAGCTTGCCGATGCGTTCCTGGATATCTGGGCCCGGAACCAGCCGCTCCTCCGGGTGATCGACCTCGCGAGCGGCGAGGGCGACGAGCGGTTCGCCGCCTGCCGGCGCCGCTTGCTGAATCCGGTCGGAGAGGCACTGGCGGCTGCCGTGCGGGCCCAAGTGGCGGCCGCCGAGGTCGCGCGGCGCTCGCCGAACGCGGTGGCCGGAGTGCTCACGGCGATGCTGGCTCACGTGTCGGCCCATCAACGCGGGCTCGAGGAGTGGGGCGCGTCGGTCGACGCACTGCGGGCCACGATGGCGGGCATCGTCCGCACGGCGATCGCAGGTGAGCTGTGAGCCGACCGTCGTCGGGTCAGTTCACCTCGGGCGCGATCGGGTAGTTCGCGAACCAGGCGATCTCCCCGCGCTGGCGGCGCAGGACACGTTCCCACAGCCCGACCGTCTCGGCCATGAAGGCGTCATCAGGATGCAGGTCGACGACGAACCATGCACCCGCGTCGAGCTCGGCCTGGAGCTGGCCTGGTGCCCAGCCCGAATATCCCGAGTACAGCCGCCCTCGACCGATGTCGACGGACGAGGCCTCACCTTCGGAGAGATCGAGCGTGCCGATGTCGTGGACGACCGGAGTGAACCCGGCGCACTCGCCGGGACACTCGGCGATCGCGAGCGCAACCTCGGGCGACACAGGGCCCCCGACGAACACGGGGTCGTCGGCACCGGCGATCCAGGCCAGCTCCGGAACGGTGGCACCGACGGTCGTGTCGCTGGGGTTGTTCAGGACAACGCCGAGTGATCCGTCATCGTTGTCCTCCAGCATGAAGACCAGGGTGCGGTCGAAGTTCGGGTCGGAGAGCACCGGCGTGGCGACGAGGATCCGTCCCTTGGTGCGGTTGCGGGGCATGGCAGGTTCAGCCGACCATTCGGGAGACGACATGGTCGATACATGCGGTGAGTGCGGCCACGTCGGACGGCTCGATCGCAGGGAACAACGCGATTCGCAGCTGGTTGCGGCCGAGCTTGCGGTACGACTCGGTGTCGACGATGCCGTTGGCACGCAAGACCTTCGACACCGTGAGCGCATCGACGTGCTCGTCGAGGTCGATCGTGGCGACGACCGAGCTCCGGAGCGACAGGTCGGTCACGAACGGCGTTGCCCACTCGCGTGCCGCGGCCCAGCCGTAGATGGTGGCAGCCGACTCGTCACAGCGCG
>JAOTZB010000448.1 GCA_029861625.1 Acidimicrobiia bacterium | reverse complement strand
GCAGGGAGTGGCCACCGGCGAGGAGCTTTGCATCGTCGCCGTGTTCGGCGAGCGCGGCGACGGCCTCGTCGGCGCTCGCAGCCCGGACGTAGTCGAACGCGGCGGGAATCATCGGGCACCCCCGGCGGCCTGGAGGACGGCTTTGACGATGTTGTGGTAGCCGGTGCAGCGACAGAGATTGCCCTCGAGGCCCTCACGGACGTCGGCTTCGGAGGGGTCTGGCACCTCGTCGAGCAGTGAGATCGAGGCCATGACCATGCCGGGAGTGCAGTAGCCGCACTGGAGTGCATGACACTCGTGGAAGGCCTGCTGCATCGGGTGCAGCGTGCCATCCGCGGCGGCGAGCCCTTCGATGGTCGTCACGTCCTGGCCGTCGGCCTGGACCGCGAGCACCGTGCAGGACTTGACGGCCTCGCCGTCGAGATGGACGGTGCACGCCCCGCACGATGACGTGTCGCAGCCCACATTGGTACCGGTCAAGCCGACGTCCTCACGCAGGTAGTGCACCAGCAGCCGGCGCGGCTCGACGTCGTGTGTGGTGGCCTCACCATTGACGGTGACACTGATCTCCACGTTCGTTCCCCTTGATCTCGAAAACGTTCTCGAACGCCACACTTGCGCTGGCGACCTTAGTACCAGTTCCGAACTCGTGTGACATGGGCCCGCCGCGGCCGGGTCACGGTCGCAGGCGGGCGACTCCCCGCCAGGCGAACAGCCCGAAGACGGCGCACAACGAGGCGATCGCGACCAGTCCCGGCCACGTTGTCGACCAGCCGATGTCACCGAGGAATCCCTGCCGGGCGAGACGCAGGATGTTCGTCATCGGATTGATGCGGGCGACATGGTGGAGCCATCCCTCGATGGCGACGAGCGGCGCCTGTCCGATCGACAAGAACATGAACGAGAAGATCGCGATCTGGATCAGCGAGAGCGACCGGGTCGTGCGCAGCCGGAAGGCGACCACCAACCCGAACAGCGAGATGAACGTGGCAACACCGATCCCGGCGACGTACAACGCGACGACGCCCGGGACGCCGCCCGGCAGATCGGCACCGAGGAGAACGGCGACGATCAGCACCAGCGTCGTCGGAACGAGCGAGCGGGCCTGCCCGTACATCACCAGCCCGGTCACGATTGCGAGAGGTTTCACCGGCGCCAGCAACAACCGGTCGAAGAATCCGTTCTCGAGATCGGTTGCAGCCGCCCCGGCCGCGCCGACTCCGGCGAACGCGGCCCCCTGCATGACGGCCCACGCCGCCATCCAGTTGACCGCCTCGTTCGTGCCGTATCCCTCGACCTGTACCGCCGACGAGAACGACCCGCTGAATGCCACCACGAAGAACACCGGCATCAGCAGCGCCGGAAGCATGAGCGCCGGAATCCTGACCACACGCTGGAGCCCGCGCCGAGCGATCGCGAAGACGACCACGAAGAAGCCGACATCGGCCGGCGCGGCCCGCATCGTTCGGTCGACCGTGGCCGTCACGACGTGCGCAACCTCCGTCGTTGTTGTCCCGAGGCGACCGCGATCGCAACGATCGCGAATACCGCACAGAGGCCGAGCGCCTGGCCGGCATCGGACCACGCGAACTCTTCGATGGTGAGCCGGCGAGCCGGGTCGATGATCCACGTCATGGGATTCCGCTCGGCGACGGCGCCGTACCAGCCCTCCATGAGCTCGGTCGGGAAGAACGCGGAGCTGACGAAGATGAGGACGAAGATCAGTGGGAACGTGCCCTGCACGACCTCCTGGGATCCACTCCGGAACGCGATCGCGCAGCCGAGCGAACCAAGGCCGAGCGCCAGGAGCGCCCCGACGAGCACCAACGTGATCGCGGCCGGGAACCCACCGGCGATCGACGCGCCGAACACGAGGAACACGAGCATCAAGACGATGGCCTGGGCCGACGCGAAGATCGCCGAACCGGCGAGCCGGCTCACGAGGATGACCTGACGCGGTACCGGTGACGCGAGCAGGCGGTCGATGAACCCTCCCTCGATGTCGGCAGCGAGGTCGGACGCCCCGTTCGTGGCGCCGAAGGCAACGCCTTGAAGGATGCTGGCCGGGAGGATGAACTCGAGGAACGAGTCGATCTCGAACGGAAACGTCGGGAGATCGACGACCTTCGCGAACTGCGACGAGTACACCGCCGCCAGCATGAGTGGGAAGAAGAACCCCGGTACCCAGCTCTGGGGTTGGCGGAAGGTGCCGAGCACCGACCGCCGGCTCAGGATCGCCACCTGGGCGACGGTGGACGATGCGCTCATGAGCGTTCGGCGACGCCCTCGAGACGACGGCCTGTCGCGTCGGCGAACACGTCGTCGAGGCTCGGTTCGTCGAGCTCGAGGTGGTGGACCACGATGCCTGCATCGTCGAGGGCTCGGACAACATCGGGCATCCCGGCGGTTCCGGCGCGGAGGCCGATGGCGACACGGCCCTGTCGTGCCGGGCGCTCGTCGCCATGGGCGCT
>JAOTZB010000447.1 GCA_029861625.1 Acidimicrobiia bacterium | reverse complement strand
GCATGACCACGACATCTTTTCCCTTCTCGACCATGCGCTTCGCACGCTCGATGGCCATCTCGGCGACCTGAGTGTGCTCCTCGGCGGGTCGATCGAAGGTCGACGCGAGAACCTGGCCTCGCTCGAGCCACCGCTTCATGTCGGTGACTTCCTCCGGACGCTCGTCGACGAGCAGGACGAGCAGCTCGACATCGGGATGATTCCGCTCGATCGATCGGGCGATCTCCTTCATGATCGAGGTCTTGCCGGCTTTGGGCGGAGACACGATGAGTCCCCGCTGACCCTTCCCGATCGGTGAGACGAGGTCGATGATCCTCGTTGTCATGTTGTGCGCGTTGTCCTTGCGCTCGAGCTGGAGGCGCTCGTCGGGGAACAACGGCGTGAGGTCCTCGAATCGTGGTCGAGATCGCGCCTGATCGGGCGGTTCACCCTCGACGCTGTCGACCCGCATGAGGGCCGGGTTCTTCTCGTTGCGGTTTGCCGGACGCGCTCCGCCGACGACGAAGTCGCCGCGCCGGAGCCCGAACTGGCGAATCTGCTTGACCGAGACGTAGATGTCCTTCTTCGACGCCGCCGAGCCGACCACGCGAAGGAAGCCGTAGCCCTCGTCGCGGAGATCGAGATGGCCTTCGACCGGCACGGGTTCCCCGTCGAATGCTTCGTCGGTGCGATCGCGTCCGCGCCGACGTCGGCGCCGGCGATTCCCCGCCTCGCCCCCGGTGTCGTCGTCATCACGGGCCTGCTGGGCGGGCTCGGCCCGGTCGGGTTCGCCCTGACCTCTCCCGGCTCGTTTTCCGTCCCTCGCTCGCGCTGGGGCCCGCTGGTGGGCACGCTCGGTCTCGTCCGGCCGGCCTGGGTCGCTGTCGTCTTCGTCAGCTGATTCACCGTCGTCGGTGACATCGGTCGCCGCGTTGACCTCGTCGTCGTCGGTGACATCGGTCGCCGCGTTGACCTCGTCGTCTTCGGGCGGCTCGGACGACGCCAGGGTGGCACCGTCGTCGGAGACACCGGCGAGCTCCAGGATCAGATCGATGATCTCGGCCTTGCGAGCCTTGGACGCCGGCCTGCCTCCCATGGCCGCGGCAATGGTCTGGAGCTCGTCTTTGTCCTTGCGTTGCAGCGTCGAACGCTGGAGCTGGTTGGATTCCATTCGGAGAGGTACCTCGGCATTTCCGTGGACACGACGAGCGCGCCGAGCTGGGAGAGGTTGATCAGGGTCGGCCGCCACCGGGTGCTGGAGAGCGATTCACGAGCCCCCGCCGGCCGGACCCGATCGTACCGAGGACGACGCACCCTGGACAACCAGCGTCGAGAGCAAGCTGCAGCCGGCAACGACCGGAGTGTCGGCGACAGCCGCCTCGGTGTAGGTACCTCCCACCCCGTCGACGGCCGAGTCGACCAACATGTAGGGCACCGGGTCGGCGGTGTGGGTGCGAGTCGAGAGCGGCGTCGCATGGTCGGGCAACATCAGCATTCGCCATGGACCCAGGTCGTCGAGCCCGCTCACCAGATCGCGCAGGATCCGCGAGTCCCAGTTCTCGAGCGCACGGATCTTCTCGTCGACATCGCCGGCGTGGCCGGCTTCGTCGCTGGCTTCGACATGGAGCACGAACAGATCGGCGCCGTTCTCGAGCCCAGCGAGAACGGCATCGCGCTTGCCCTCGTAGTTCGTGTCGTACCAACCCGTTGCGCCGACCACGTCGACCACCTGCATCTCGGTGAGGACACCCAGTCCTCGAACGAGATCGACCGCGCTGACGAGGCCGGCCTCGACACCGTGATGATCACGGAACGGCGGCATGACGGGTTGTGCGCCCTGCCCCCACAGCCAGATCTGGGTCGCGTCGAGCTCGAAGTCGGCGAGCACGGCCATCGATTCGTGCATCAGCTCGGCGAGCCGACGACCGGCGGGACCCGACGGGGGCACCTGCTTCGAGCCGGTGAGATCGTGAGGCGGTGTGCACGTCGCAGTGGCCCACGAACCGGGTGCGACCATCGTGTGGCGGTAGCCCTTGCCCGCGTGGAACGAGGCCTCGCCACCCAGCCGGCGCTCGAGCTCTTCGATGACCGCCGCAGCCGCGTCGGTGTCGGGATGGCCACCGGCGAAGTCGACCATGGTGCCGTCCGAGTCCAGCGTGACCAGATTGCAGCGGAACGCGACCTCGTCGGGGCCGAGGCGCAGGCCGATCGCGGCCGCCTCGATCGGCGACCGCCCGGTGTGGAAACGTTCGGGGTCATAGCCGAGGATCGACATGTTGCCGACGTCGCTGCCGGGAGCCAGACCGGGTGGGATCACCGCAGCCCGCCCGAGCGTGGCGCGAGCAGCGAGCGAGTCGAGCACTGGCGTCACGGCGACCTCGAGCGGCGTCCTTCCCCCTAGCTGATCGACGGGAAGATCGGCACAACCGTCCGGGACACACACCACGTACTTCACGGGCGCAAAGTGTGCCAGCTCGGGGCGCAAGTCACGAC
>JAOTZB010000446.1 GCA_029861625.1 Acidimicrobiia bacterium | reverse complement strand
TCTCGCACCAGACTTTGGACGGGCTCGAAGCTCCAAGTACACGCGGCGACCACGCCCCACCAGCCACCACGCGATCATTTCATCCCTCCCACGGTGGCCGCCCGGCCATCACGACTTTGGGTTAAACTCGCCCCTCCGACACGTTTCGCGAAAGCCCTGGTCAGAGCGTTGTACGCTTGGAGGCCGGGGCTTTGTCGCGTCTGCCGGCGGGCGGTCGTAGGCCTGTGACCAGGGGTTTTGTGGGGTGTCGGAGGTGGGCACGTTCAGAAAACCGTCCCTCGGCCAGCGGCTGCGAAAGCCCTGGTCAGCGGGGTGCGGCGCCGGAGGGGTGTCGTTCTGCAAATGCCGCGATCGACTCCAGCGCTTCGGCTGCGTCGGGGAGGTGCAGCTGCGGGCGCGGGTGCCAGGTGTGGTGGGTGTCGCGCATGAGGGGTCCGTGGTCGAGGGTGATCGAGCCGCCGGGGAACCGCTCGGGGTTGTCGAAGTAGCTGGACTCGGCGTGGTCGATGGCGAGCGGTGTTACCGACCAGTTGGCGGTCTCGAGGGTAAGGGCGTCGAGGCAGTCGGCCCGCGCTCATCGATCGCTCGGCCGCATCGAGGTAGGGCGCTGCGCTCATCGACGAAGCACCGGACCAGCCGGCACCCGTGGGCCATGCCGTCGTTCAATACGTGGGTCGTCATCGTAGCCATGCTCACTTCGAAGACGAAATATTTGAGAGCGAAATATACTGTGCCGTAGGGTAGCGGAATGGACGAACGTGACCGCATCGATGAGGGGATGGCGAGTTGGGCGCGGATCGTGCCCGATCTCGATGTGGTGACGATGCGGACGGCGCTGCTGTTCAGCCGGGTCACGGCGTTGGGGCACAAGCACGTCGAGGCGGCCTTCGCCACGGTGGGTTTGTCGGCAGGGGAGTTCGACGTGCTGGCGTCGCTGATGCACGCTCCGGACCGCACGAGCACGCCGTCGGTGCTGGCCCGTCGCGGCATGTTGTCGCCGGCGGGGATGACGCATCGGCTCGATCTGCTCGAACGGGCGGGGTTCGTCGAGCGACGGCCCGATCCTGACGATCGTCGTTCCACGTTGGTGTTATTGACCGAGGCCGGCGAAGCCAAGGCGATCGAGGCCGCTCGTGTGCATGTGGCGGCTGAGGCCGAGTTGTTCGATGCGCTCAGTTCGAGCGATCGGGCCGACCTGCGTCGACTGCTCGAGACGATGCTCGACGCCTATGCCGCTGTCGCTGCCGAACCGGCCGAACTGCACAACTGATTCTCCAACAAAGGATGTCTCCGATGCCCGCTTCACCTTCATCCCGGCTCTCGTTGAGCCATGCGACGGTCGCAGTGCGCGACCTCGACGCGATGCTCGACTTCTACTGCGGCGTCCTCGGTTTCGCCGTTACCAATCGAGGCGCAGTGGGAGAGGGGGAGATGGCGTTCATCTCCCAGGACCCCACCGAGCACCACCAGATGGTCTTCGTGTCCGGTCTTCCCGACACCGAGCACCAGTTCGTGATGGCCGACCACATGGCCTTTCGTACCGGCAGCCTCGACGACCTCCGGGCAATCGGCGCCCGCCTGGATGAGGCCGGCGTCGAGGGGGTCATCCCGATCAACCACGGCAACGCCTGGTCGCTGTACTTCAACGACCCTGAAGGCAACGGCCTGGAGTGCTTCGTCGACAGCCCGTTCCACGTTGCGCAGCCCTACGCCGACGGGCTCGACCTGTCCGCTGACGACGCCGTGATCGAAGCTGACACGAGGGCCAAGATCGAGGGCGACGCCGAGTTCCAACCGATGGCCGAATGGCGGGCGGCGTTCCGGGCTCGTCTCGACGCCGCGGAGGCCTAGCCATGGATCTCGGTATCGCCGGGCGTCGGGCGATCCTGCTCGGCTCGAGTCGGGGGCTGGGACGCGCCTGTGCGGAGAGCATCGCCCGGGAAGGTGCGCACGTCGTCGTCAATGGTCGAAATGCGGGCGATGTCGACGCTGCCGTCGCCGAGCTGCGGTCGTCCTACGACGTCGAGGTCAGCGGTGTGGTCGGCGACTCGTCCACCGCCGAGGTGCACGACGCGCTCCTCGAGGCGTGCCCCGAGCCCGACATCGTGCTGCTCAACGGCGAGGGGCCGCCGCCCACACCGTTCGCCAACCTCGACCCCGACGCCCTCGACGCCGCATTCCAGCAAGCAGTTGTCGGACCGGTCGGGTTCCTGCAGAAGGTGGTGCCGGGCATGGTCGAGCGGCAGTTCGGGCGCATCGTCGCGGTGAGCTCCGCGATGGTAAAGACCCCGAACCCGATCATGAGCCTCTCGCACGGCACCCGCCTCGGGCTTGCCGGCATCCTCAAGGGCCTGTCCAAGGACGTGGTCGCTCACAACGTGACCGTGAACCAGTTGTTGCCCGAGCGGTTCGACACCGGCCGCCAGCAGCAGATGGCCGAGCTGGTCATGCAGTTCAAGGGTGTCTCCTACGACGAGGC
>JAOTZB010000444.1 GCA_029861625.1 Acidimicrobiia bacterium | reverse complement strand
CCAGGAACACCCGTGCAGTGTGCCAGCCCGGGCGGTCGTTCGGTGATCTCGAATCGGCGGTGGTGGCCTCTCCGAGCGCGCTCCTCAAGAGCGCGACCGTTCGGCCGATGGAGTCGTGTCGGTTCGAGTCGCTCCGAATCGACGGCTTTCAGTCGGGATCGGCGGGAGCTTCCGTCGCCACAGCTTCGCTTCGCCGTGGTCACAGGTGGTAGCTCCTGCTCCCCGACGTGCCGGCCGCGTGGAGACGAACGCCCCCGAAACCGGCTCAGTTCGACATGGATGCGCCACCGAGCTCGCCACCATCGGCGACATCACCACCATCGATCACCGGCCGACTGAGGTCGAACTCGTCGTAGGTCGTGACCCAGCGGGCGACCTCGTCGGCGTAGTCGTTGGAGAAGTTGTAGGTGAGGAACGCGGCGCGCAAGTTCTCGTCGGTCGTGAGGGGCGAGACGCGGCTGCACAGGTACACACCCACCGTTGCGGTGCCGTCGTACATGTTGTTGATGTCGATCACACCGTCGCCGTTGCCGTCGATCGCGGTCGAGCGCCACGAACCCGGCAGGAACTGGAACGGTCCGACGGCTCGGTCGTAGGCACCGTCTCCGTCGAGCGCGCCGCCATCGGTGTCGAGCACCGTCGCGGTGCCTTCGATGCTGCCATCGAGGACAACGCCGAGAAAAGGTGTCGAGAGCTGTCCGGTCGCGCTGACGGTGCCGCCCTTGTCTCGGGCGTGATTCGACTCGACCCGGCCGATAGCGGCGATCGCCTGCCACCGGATGCCGCACTCGGGGTACACCTCGGCCATACGAGCCTCGCCCGCCAAGTAGGCGTCGAGCGTGACCAGGCTCAGCCCGAGACCGTCGACGATTGCACCCATCCGCCGATTCTGGAGCTGCTCGAGCAGTGAGGGAACATCCTGTTCGAGCTGCTCCCAACGCGGTGTCAGCTCGTCGAGGTCGGCACGTACCTCGGCTCGGATCTCGGCATTCGCCTGGCGAGCAGCATCGATCTCATCGATGCCGGACTGCTTGGAACCGATGTAGTCGAGGAACTCTTCGTGGCGAGCGAGCAGATCCTCGACGGCAACGTCGACCAGGGTGGACTCGGTGGCGTCGGCGTACACGGCCTCGAGATCGTCGCCGACCGGCGCCGTCACGTGACCTCGCACATACCGCTCGATGGCCGCATCGGCGAGGGCACTGTCGATCACACTCAGCGAGATCTCGGCCACCGCGATCTCGGCCGCCAGCAGCTGGGCCGACCCTGCCAGTTCGGCATCGAGCTCGTCGAGGCTCACGATCATCGCCTCGAGTCGTCGGCCCTCGACGCGGACGGTGTCGAGCTCGACGGCCTGGTCGGTGAGCTGGTCGCGCAGATCGTCGATCTCGCCGCCGCTGACGGCGACGAGACTCGTTCGGGGATCGATGGTGCCGACCTCGACCCAACTGTCGAGCAGGCCGACCGCCTCGAGGGCATCGAGGAGCTCGCTGTCGATCGAGAATTCGCCGGCATGGTCGTCGGCAGCCACCGGCGAGACACCGGCGATGAGGCCCATGACCAGGACAGCCACGACAACTCGGCGCAGCTTCGACAGCTGACCTGCGAGACGTGCGAGACCTGCGAGCGAGGAGAACATGTCGGTCAGGATCCGGCGCCGGTGAGATCGTCGGCGAACGACTTCAGGCGGTCGAGTGCCTCGGGATCGGGCATCTGCGAACGGCCGACCGCATCCTTGATCGCCTGATAGGTGGTCGCCTCGAGTCCACACTGGCGGCAGGCATCGAGATGTTCGGTGACGCGTGCGGCGACGTCGCCCGCGAGCTCATGGTCGAGATGTTCCTGGAGCAGCGTGGCGACCGCAGCACAATCCAACGGCCCCGATGAATCGACTGGCAACCTGAGTCGCCAGAACGCCCAACGCATGGGTTACCTCCCGGCGCACTCCGCGGCGCCACGCCCGCATCGTAGGCGGAATCGACCGCCAAGCGGCCGGCGAACCGGCTCAGCTCGCGACCATCCACTTCCGGGCCGGGTCGTCTTCGATCTCGCTCGAGAAGAACCGCTCGAACGCATCCTGCTCCGTCGCCTCCTCGTGGCGCGTCGCGCGGGTGTCCTTGTACCCGAGCGAGGCGGCCATCTCGAAGGCGGCACGGATGCCGTGACTGGCCGCGGCCTGGCACGCTTTCTGGGTCTCGGCCAGCCGACGGTGCGACTCGGCGTGGGCGGCATCGAGCTGGCGATTGGCGAGGATGTTCGCATCCGCGAGGATCTCGGCCGACTGCAGGCGCGCTGCCGTCACGATGGCTTCGGCTCTCGCCTGGCTGGCGTTCGCACGGCTCAGCTCGGCGCGGAGTGTCACGATCCGGCGTCGCATCGCGTGGAACTGACGGTCTGCGTCGCTCCGTCGATACCAGCGCCAGCGAGAGCGGGGTCGCGTCGCGAGCAGCACCTCGTCGCGGTCGAGATTGGCGGGAGTCGATC
>JAOTZB010000145.1 GCA_029861625.1 Acidimicrobiia bacterium | reverse complement strand
CAGCTGGAGCACCGCCGCAGAGAGGATGACGAGGAGCAACATCGCGAGCACGAGCGTGGTCCAGGGCCGCATCAGCTGCGGCGCCCGAGCTCGACCCGGGTCGCGACGCCGCCGGCGCGCTCGCCCGGCACGAGCACGACCTCGGTTCCGGCATCGAGACCGAGATCGGCCGCAGCCGAGCCTCGGTCGACCACGACCGTGACCAAGCCGTACGAGTCGACGATGAGCCCGACCTCTCCTGGTCCGACCTCGCCGAAGGTGGCCACTCGCACCGCAGTTCGGACCGCATCGGCGATCCGGAGTTGCACGGCCGGGCCGAAGCCGTCGATCTCGTCGGGGTCGACGTTCAGCTGCGCGTTGCCGAATCGGTCGATCCACAGGACCTCGGCGATGAGCTCGTCGCCCTCGAGCCGGCTCACCGGCAAGACACCCGGGACCAACGAGGACGTATCGACGAGGCTGCCGAGCTCCTCGAACGCAACACCCGAGCAGAGTGCAGCGGCGGCGGGCCCGAAGATGTCGCGGCCATGGAAGGTGGGGCCGTCGGCCGGCAGCTGGTGCTCGGTCCGGGTGAGCTCGACGGCCCGATCCGCGCCACCGACCATGGCGACGGCGGGTGCGAGGACACCGTTGTCGGGTCCGATCAGCACCGATGCGCCGTCGCCGACCTCGACGGCGATGGCCCGACGTGGCGTGCCGACGCCGGGATCGACCACGGCGACCACGACACCTCGCGCCAGGTACGGCACGCTGCGGGCGAGCAACAACCCCGCGCCCCGGACGTCGAAGGGCGTGATGTCGTGGCAGAGGTCGATGACCGCGGCGTCGGGCGCGATGGAACGGATCACCGAATGGACGACGCCGACGAACTCGTCGCGGTGACCGAAGTCGGACAGGAACGTGATGGTGTCGTAGGTGTGCGAGTCGTTGGTCATGTTCTGGGCCCGAGGGGCCCGCTCAGCCGGCTTCGGTGTAGCGACTGGCAAGATACCGGTCGAGGTCGTCCTCTCGTATGCGATACGACTTCCCGACCCGCAGCGACGGGAGATCGCCCGCCTTGATGAGCCGGTACACCGTCATCGTCGACACTCGCATGAGCTGCGCCACCTCGGCAACAGTCATGAATCGCGCTCGCCCACCGGGCTGTGTCATGTCTCTTGTCCCTCACTCCGCGTGCACCCTCACCATAGATGGCTGTTGCCAATGGGGAAAGTGGGGACCATGGTGCCCATGGGCGCACGCTCTCGATCGGACCGAACCGGCTCAGGTCCGAGCGGTCCGCGTGACGACTCCTTCACAACTGCGCACGGCGACCCTGGCGGCGTCAGCAGCCGACCGCGCCGTCATCGGGTGCTCGGCCCGCCGCCGCCAGCGGCTCATCGCATCGAGGGCCATGCGACCGAGGTCGGCGTCGGGGACATCGGCCGACAGCCCCAGCCGATCGCGATCGCCGAAGCCGCTCCCACCGACCAGTCGGCGAAGCTCCTCGGCCTCCGCGTCGGGGAGCGGGATGGCGCCCTGCGAGATGGCATTCAACAGCCGGAGCTCGGTGAACTCGTGGGTCTCGGCCGTGAGCCGCTCGAGGTCGGCCTCGATCCTGTCGTCGTCGGGATGGGGGTGGCTCCGGAGCACGGTGTCGAGCGTCGCCATGGCGGTGCGGGCGCGGAGCAGGTCGCTCCGCTCGCCGAACTGGTCGACCAGCACGGAACGAAGCGCCTCGATGCCGCTGCGCCGGAGCAGCTCGGTGCACAGGTCCGCACTCGTCGACGCGGCACCGACCTGGATGAGCGACACGGCCACCCGAACGCCGTAGAGGCCGAGTCGCGCGAGCAGCTCCTCCCGCTCGGCGGGCACGAGCGACAGTGCGGGGTCCTCGGCCACGAATCGGTCGACGCTCAACAGCAGACGCTTGACGTCCTCGGCCGGATGGCCGGCGAGCGTCGTGAGCCGGCCGAACTCCTCCTCGGTCAGCGTGCAGCCGGCCTCGGCGAGCAGCCCGGCCACCGGCACGACCGTCTGGCAGAGACGCCGCAGCTGGGGGTCGGCCTGGTAGCGACCGGCGATGCGGTCCGCCGAGCGCATGGCATCGAGGCGACACGCACCGACCTCGTCGGCCCGTGAGAGCACGCCGATGGCGTTCAGCGGGGTGGCATGGGCCAGCTCGTTGTCGTGGAACGACTCGAGAAATCGCAGGTCGCTGTTGTGCATGTGGCGCATCAGATAGACGACGGCGTCGGCTTCGGTCGGCGAGTCGTCGTCGGCGCCGAGGAAACGATGCGTCCGGGCCGAGATGTCGGCTGAGATCGACTCGATCCCCGGTGTGTCGATAAGCGTCACGGTCCGCAGCCGCCGGGACGGCCACTCGACCTCGAGGTGGCTCATGTCGTCGACGCGACGCCCTCCGAGATCGGGCTCGAGGGCGCCGCCGTCGCGGTGGAACGGGACCGGCGCGCTCGAGCCGTCAGCCATGTGCGCCGTCACCCGATAGGTCAAGCCGTCGCGGTACCAGGTGACGTAGCGGGTGCACTCGCCGGCGTCGGTCGGCGCGAGCTCCTCGCCGACGAGGGCGTTCAGGAGCGTGGACTTCCCTGCCTTCACCTTGCCCGCGATGGCGACACGGATCGGTTCATCCATCCGCCGGATGGCCGAGCCGATGGCGCCGGCGGCTTCCGGCTCGGGATGGCCTGCGGCTCGTTCCAGCAGCGCACTGACCCGATCGATCAGCCCGGGCGCCATCACGCTGCCCCCACGGGTGCGAGCTCGGCACGCAAGGCGTCGGCCTGCCGTCGGAGTCCTTCGATCCGCTGGAGCTCGGCGGTCACGTTCCGCAGCCGTCTCCCCCGCTCGGCGTGGTCGACACCGACCGCCTGTTTGGCGGCCGCCAGCGCGTCGTTCGTCGATCGTTGGAGCTCCTGGGCGTGCTCGGTGAACTGGTCGCGGAGCTCGCGGTGGATCTTGCGAACCGTGTCGCGGGAGTCCTTGCCCACCACGAACACGGTGTCGTCGACGAAGCGTCGTGCCGCGGTCTTCGCCTGCTGCCGGCGCATGGCGAGCCGGCGCTTGTTGTCCTCTCGCAGCGCCTTGCGCCCCATACCCGCGCCGATGGCGAGGGTCATCGGCGCGAAGACAGCGAGGCCGACGAGGTTGGTCAGCATCGAGAACATCAGCATGCCGCCGTAGGACCCGCGGACCGCCGTGAGCGCGCCGGCGGCCCGCCCGGGTTCGTCCTCGCGGTCGAGACCGCGGGGGTCGTTGAGCTGATCGATCAGCTCCTGCGGTGTGGCGATCGTCAGCTCGAACCGGGCGACCGACTCCTCCAACGCGAAGTGGTCGGCGATAGACGCCGCCACCTGCTCGGCACGAGCCGCGAGCAGCTGGTAGTTGGCGACCATGTCGGCCGTCACCCGCTGCCGAATCCAGGGCTCGAACTCGGCCCAGATCTCGGCCGGGTCGTTCTCGTCGAGGTGGGCTTCGATGTCCGCGAGGATCGTCCGGGCCCGCTCGCGGAGATCGTGGTCGACGTCGGCCGTGATGTCCTGAACTCCGTCGCCGAGCGTCTGTTGCCACTTGGCCGAGCGACTCCGCAGGTCGGCGGCACGCGCCTGGGCCCGCTCGAGCTCCGCGACCAGCTCCTCGGCCCGCTCGGGATCCTCGAGCGCAACCCGTTCGGCCTCGAACTGGATGCTGAGCTGATCGACCACGCGGATGACGTCACGTCGCGCCGATGAGACCGTCACCTCACCAGCGGCCGCCAGGACGTCTCGGGTGAGGAACCGGAGCAGCTCGGGGTAGCCCGACTCCTCGTTGAGGTCGACATCGTCGTGACGGATCGCTTCTTGGCGCAGCAGCGAGGAGACCGCCAGGAACCGCAGGTCGAGACCGGCTCGTCCGAGATGGCGCTCGTTGCGCTCGAGGATCCCTCGCCAGGCGGGGTGCAGGTCGATCTTGGTCAGCACACAGATGACGTTGGCGCACACGTCGTGGGCATGCACCAAGAAGTCGAGCTCCGCGGCCGAGAGCTCCTGGCTGGCATCGGTCACGAAGAGGACGGCCTCGGCCATGGGCAGTGCGCCCATCGTGACCACGCCGTGGACCGAGTCGAGCCCACCGACACCAGGGGTGTCGACGAGCGCGAGGCCCTGTTCGAGCAGCCGGCTGGGTATCCGCACCTCAGCCGAACGCAGGCCCTTGTAGTTCCCGGGGTTGCCCGCCTCCGACACCCATTGCACCAGCTCGGTCGGATCGACCGGCTCCTCGATCGGCACGGCGTCGGCGCCGTCGCTCGCGCCGGCGGAACCCTCGATGATCGCGACCGCAGTGGGCTCGGGACCATGGCGGACCACGGTGGGAACCGCCGTCGACACGTCGTCATCGACCGGGCAGACGGGCACCTTCAAGATGCTGTTGATGAGGCTGCTCTTGCCCTGCTTGAACTCGCCGACCACCAGCACCGCCAGATCCGGGTCCGCCAAGCGGCGGCGGGCTGCTCCGAGTCGGGCGTGCAGATCGGGACGGCCGTAGGCGTCGGTGGCCTGCATGCCGACCGTCACCACGTCCAGGGCCGACCTGACCAGCGGGGTGGAGGATTTCGTCGTCGTGACCGAACCCATGTGAACACTCCTTGCCGAGATGGAAAACCGAGCTCGAGCGACGCAACGTGGCCGTCAGGGGAAGGTTGCCCGGGGGTGGGCAGGGCCACGTTGCGTCGCCGAGGATCGGGGTCAGAGGGTCTCCTCGACCACGTCGCCGACGGGGTCGCTCATGGGCTCACCCATGGGTTCGCTCATGAGGGCTGCCGGGTCCGGTTCGGCGATCAGCGGAGCCGACGCCAGCCCGGGATCCTCCGACACGACAGCCGCATCGACATCGATGAGATCGTTGTCGAACGCCTGATCGTTGTCGATGAAGTCGTTGTCGAAGACCTGGTCGTTGTCGACGAGGTCGTTGTCGAAGACCTGGTCGTTGTCGAACGTGCCGACGGCGTCGCCGTCGCCGAACGCTGCGGCACCGACGTTGTCGGCGTCCTGCACCGAGCCCTCGCCCTGGACCACGTTCTCGGAGTTCGCGACCAGCTGCACGTCACCGTCGCCGAACGCAACTCCGCTCGCGTCCTGCACAGCGTTGACGTCGCCTTCACCGAAGCTCACGCCGGTCACCTCGTTGTTCTGACCGAAATCGACGTTGCCGTCGACGTTGCCGTCGCCGGTGGTCTGGTCGCCGACAACGAGACCGGCCTGACCGGTGGCGGTCCCGCTGTTGCTGGCGATACCGCCGATGTTGTCGCCACCGACCACGGTGGATCCCTCGCTGACATCACCCGAGATCGTGGTGTTGTCGGCGTCGATGTCGAGGTCGACATCGCCTCCGCTCAGGATCGTCGTGTCGATCGAGTTGTCGACGTTGGTGTCCCGATCATCGATCTCGGTCGTGTTGGTCGTGGTGGTGGTGTTGGTGTTGGTGACGTAGTAGTTGATGGTGCTGGTGACCGCCTCGAGCGGATCCATGTCGTCGGGGGGTGCGGCCGGAGGCTCCGGCATCGGGTAGCTCGTCGCCGGGGGCGGCGCGGTCATCTGCGAGACAGGTGACGCGACCGGACCGGTCTGGGTGACGATGTTGCCGCCGGTGTCGTAGTTGTGGGAGCTGTCGCCGCCGCTGTAGCGAGGGCCTTCGTCCCACACGAGCTCGACCGCCTTGTTCACCTGGTCGGGGGTGCACTCCTCGGCGCCGTGCTCGGCGACGTAGGCCTCGGGGTCCTCCTCGTATCGGGCCCGTTCGCCGTCGTCCCACAAGAGGCCACGGACCATCGCGAGGATGTTGGGGGTTGTCATCGTTCGTTCTCCTAGTCGGTATGGATGGGCTCGCAACGTACGACGGGGCCCGCGGCGCAACATCGGGGGATACCCCCAACTTCGCGAGCCCCCGTCTCGCCGACCGTGACGGCCGTCACCGCAGAGATTGCGGGAGACCCCGGATGTCGTGGCCGCGCGTCGGCGCGACGGTGAGTGCGACGACAGAAGGACCCGGCGCTCGCGACGAGATTCGAGGAGACAGCCCTCTCGGCCGTGAGACGAGAAGACGGCGCCCAGTGCGCTGCACAAGGAGATCGACGACATGACCTATCACCTCGGCATCGACCTCGGGACGACCTACACGGCGGCAGCGACCGTCCGTGACGGCCGGTCCGAGATCGTCAACCTCGGAAATCGGACCGCCACCATCCCGTCGGTCGTCTTGCTCCGCGAGGACGAGACGATCCTCGCCGGCGAGGCGGCCGAGCGTCGGGCGGTGGCCGAGCCCGATCGGTTCGCCCGGGAGTTCAAGCGGCGCTTCGGCGACACGACTCCGATCCTGCTGGGTGGCGTTCCCTATTCGGCCGATGCGTTGTCGGCCAAGCTGCTGCGGTGGGTCTACGGCCGCGTCATCGAGCTCGAGGGCGGCCATCCCGAGTCGATCGCGGTGTCGCACCCGGCCAACTGGGGTCAGTACAAGCTGGACCTGCTGGCTCAGGCCGTCCGTCGGGCCGACCTCGACGCGGTGTTCGTCAGCGAGCCCGAGGCCGCGGCGCTCGCGTACGCCAGCCAGGAACGGGTCGATGTCGGAGCGGTCGTCGCGGTCTACGACCTCGGCGGCGGAACCTTCGATGCCGCCGTGTTGCGGCGGAGCGACACAAGTTTCGAGATCCTCGGCGACCCCGAGGGGATCGAGCGTCTCGGCGGCATCGACTTCGACGAGGCGGTTTTCGCGCACGTCGCCCAGATGCTCGACGGAGCACTGGGCGAGCTGGCATATGACGACCCGCAGGCGGTGGCGGCGGTGAGCCGCCTGCGGGCCGACTGTGTCGCGGCCAAAGAGGCCCTTTCCGCCGACACCGACGTGTTGATCCCGGTGCTGTTGCCGACGGTGCAGACCGATGTCAGGCTGACCCGAGCCGAGCTGGAACGCCTGATCCGGCCATCGCTGTCCGACTCGCTCGAGGCGACGAGGCGAGCGCTGCGATCGGCTGGTGTCGAGCCCGAGGACGTCGCGGCGGTGCTGCTCGTCGGCGGCTCGTCGCGGATCCCCCTCGTCGCCCAGCTCGTGGGCGGGGAGTTCGGTCGGCCCGTTGCGGTCGACGCACATCCGAAGCACACGGTCGCGCTCGGCGCGGCACGCCATGCGGCCGCAGACCAGATCCCCCAGGAAGCGCCGGCGGTGCCGGCGCTCGTCGCGGCGTCGATCGCCGAACCTGTCCTCACGCCCGCAGCGCCACCGGCCGCCGCGGTACGAGCCCCCGCCCCGATCGAACCGGCCGCCCCCGTGCGCGCCCCCGAGCCGATCGAACCAGCCGCCGCGGTACGAGCCCCGGCTCCGACCGAACAGGCCGCGCCGGTACGAACCCCTACGGCGACCGAACCCACCGCGGCCGTGCTGGCCCCGGCCCCGACCGAACCGACCGCGGCGGTACCAGCCGCCGCGCCGGCCGAACCGGCGGCCGCCGTGCGCGTCGATGTCGCCGGACCCGACCCCGAGGCGACTCCACGGGTACCCGCAGACGTGCCGCCCGCGCCCCCGGCCCCGGGCGGCGACTGGAAGCGGTCGAAGGTGCTCTGGGCCGTAGGAGCGTTGCTGGCCGCCGTGGCGGGCGTCTTCCTCGTGGCCGCCATCATGGGTCCGAACCCGGCCGAGGAACCCACTCCGGCCGAAGAAGCAGCGCCGACCGAAGGGGCTGCAGCGAGTGCAGCGCCCGAGATCCAGCTACCGCCGCTCGAGATCGGCGAGGCGCTCGAGGCCCAGGGTGCCGACGAGCAGCTGGTGGCGCCGGACGAGACACCGGTGGGGGAGACGACGGAGCCCGACGATGGAGCTCCCCGCACGGTGATCGCGTCGCTCTCGGTCAGCGGTGACTCCTACGTCATCGACTGGACGGCGAACTTCGAACCCGACATCGGCGCCGACCACGCGCACTTCTTCTGGGACGTGGTCGGGATCGAAAATGCGGGAGCACCCGGCGCGGGCCCGTGGGAGCTGACCGATCAGCAGCCCTACGTGTCGGCCGGTGTCATCCGTCCGAGCCAGCGGCCGGCCGGAGCCGAGCAGATCTGCGTGACGGCGGCGAACAACTCCCACACCGTCATCGACCTCGCGCTCTTCGACTGCCGCGATGTTCCCGACTGAGACCGCCTGCCGAGGTGGCGACGAGCCGGTCGGTCGGGCCTCTCTGTCGGGGCCCGATCGGCCGGCTCAGGGTTCCGGGGTCGGCTCGTGGCGCTGAGCGATGACGGCCAGCTCGACACGCGACTTGATCTGGAGCTTGGCGAAGGCCCGGCCGAGGTGCGACTCGACCGTCCTCGGGGAGATGTACAGCTCGCGACCGACCTCGGCGTTGGTGAGCCCGGTCGCCACCAGGCGAGCAACCCGCAGCTCGGACTTGGTGAGGCTCTTCCACCCGCTGACCGGACGGGCTGCGGCAGGACGCTCGCGACGATCGCCGAGGGCGTCGAGCTGGCGCCGGACCTCGGCGAGGGGAACGACGGCGCGGAGCTCCTCCCAGATCGCCTCGGCCTCCTCGAGCATCGTCCGGGCTCGATGGGGTTGGGTCGGAACGAGAAGTCGTCCGGCCTCGCCGCAGGCGAAGGCCAGGATCGGACGCATGCCGATCCGTCGGAACAGCTCGGCGGCGCGGACGAGGTCGTCCGGTTGGTCGAAGGCGGCGCCTCGGCACTGGAGGTGGATGCCGTCGGTGAGCGCCGAGCCGACCACCTCGGCCACACCCTGCAAGCGTTCCACGACGGGCGATGCCACCTCGTGGCGGCCGAGCCGCTTGGCGACCTGGATGAGATCGTGGGCCACGTAGACCCAGCCGGCGTGCTCATCCAGGTTCCAGGCCTCGTTGAGCTTGGCGAAAGCGCCGGCATCGTCGCCTCTGGCGGCCAGCAGCAGCCCCCAGTGCCGGAGGAGCTGAGTGGCGCCGATCCCCGGCCGGTCGTCGATCGTGCCATGGGCGGCTTCGAGGCACGCCGACGCCTTGTCGAGCTCGCCCCTGCGGATGGAGATGGCCATCTGTGTCATGTGCAGCAACGGCGTCGCCACCCGTGCGCCGCTCAGCTCGCACCGTTCGAGTCCGGCGTCGATCTCGGCTTCCGCGTCGTCCCAGCGTCCGAGGTTGAAGAACGCCATCGCCGTCACGGCGAAGTACATCGAATCGTCCCACGACGACATGAGCGTGCCGGAGATCCGGCGCCCTTCCTCGAGGCTCGTGAGCGCCGCCTCGACCCGGTCGTCGCGCTTGAGCGCGGCGGCAAGGGTGATGTGGGGATGCCTTCGATAGGCCTCCCAGGTCCCATCGCGCGCCGCCTC
>JAOTZB010000443.1 GCA_029861625.1 Acidimicrobiia bacterium | reverse complement strand
CACCTCGTTGCGAGCGCGGATCCATCGACACTTCGCCGATCACGGCACCGCCCCGACCGCCGCGCAGCTCTCGGGCTGGGCCGGCACCGAGGCCGGGGCGGCCGCCGCGCTGCGCCGGCTCCACGACTCGCATGCACTCGTCCTCGACATCGACACGCAGCGCATCCGCATGGCGCTTCCGTTCTCGGCCATCCCCACCTCGCTCATCGTTCGGAGCGAGGAGCAGCGCTGGTTCGCGAACTGCGCATGGGACGCGCTCGCCATCCCCGCCGCGCTCGGAATCGACGCGAGCATCGACGCGGCGTGGCTCGACGACGACTCCCCGGTCGACCTCGGCATCATCGACGGGACGCCGTCTCGTACCGACGGTTTCGTGCACTTCATGATCCCGGCCCGCCACTGGTGGGACGACATCGTCGAGACGTGACGAACCATTCGTTTCCTCCGGTCGGAGGACCAGAGACCCTCGGTCGGAGAGATCGTGCCACTGGCCGACATGTGGCCCCTGACCCAGGGCTGGTACGGCAATCGACTCGATCCGGGCTACGTCCCGGCATCGGCGCAACATCATCAGGATCTGCTCGCGAAGGCCGGGCTGACCGGCCCCTTCTGGCAGCTCGACTGAGGCCCGAGCGGCCCGTCGCCGCAGGCGACAAGAGCGGGAACCGAAAACGGCCGTCGACCATCCGTTGAGGCCCTGGGCCCGAGCGGCCCGCCTGGGTACTTCAGCTCAATGGGTCGAAATGACTATCGGGATACAGGGAATCGCCAGCAGGTCGATGACATTGCGTGTCCTCAGCTCGCGGGGTCACGGCCTTCATCGACAACGACGCAGGGGTTTCTGTGACGACGCAACCGAGCACCATGGCCGCTGCTTCGGCCGCTGGGCTGACCCGCCCCGTCAATGCCGGCGAGCACATCCAGCATGCGATCCAGTCGGGCCAGTTCGCCGCTCACTACCAGCCGATCCTCGATGCCGAGGGCAAGGTGCGAGCCGTCGAGGCGCTCGCTCGTTGGAACCATCCGAGCGGTCGCACACTCCCGCCGACCGAGTTCGTCGCCGAGGCCACAGCCGCGGGCGTGCTCGCCCACGTCGACTACGCGGTGTTGTTGCAGGCGCTGAGCGATCAGGTCATCTGGCACCGATGGAAGCTCGACCTCCACGCCAACGTCGACGTGCAGACACTCGCTCACCCCGCCTTCGCCGAGTGGCTCGACCAGGCACTGACCGGTCGGTCGTTCGAGGCTCGACGCCTCGTGCTCGAGATCGACGCACCCGCTGTCGCCGCCGCCGAGTCGACGCAGGGATGGAGCCAGATCGTCGACACGCTCACGAGCGTGCGGCGTCTGGATGTCGGGATTGCGATCCAGGACTTCGCCGGCGGGGCGATCTCGCCCGTGCTCGTCGAGCGCGACCTCGTGACGATGCTGAAGCTCCATCAGGCGATCACCCGCAAGCTCGACCCCGTCGACCTCTGGGACGACTGGATCAAGCAGCTGGGCGCCTGGATCACCGAGAGCAACCTGGCCGTCACGGCGGTCGGTGTCGTCAGCGACCGCTCGGCCGATGCCGCGCGCGAGCTCGGGTGTACCTCCCTCCAGGGCTTCCACTACGGGTTCCCCACGGGGAGCGACAAGATCCTCGCCGAGATCAACACCCTGCAGGACCAGTAACGCCCTTTACGAACATACGTTCGATGACATATCGTGCGGGCATGCTCACGGACGCACCGCCACTCGATCCTCGAGCGCTCACCTTGCAGGGGTCGCTCTTCGGCGCCGAACAGCCGACCCTCCACCCCGCTCCCGGCTTCGAACGCATCGACCTCGACCGCGAGTGCTGGATCGACGTCGTCGTCGGCTGGCTCCGGGGCGGCGACGAGCTGTTCGCGCGCCTCGCCGCAGCCATCACGTGGGAGGCGCACGATCGGCCGATGTACGACCGCATCGTTGCGGTGCCACGGCTCACGTCGTGGCTCTCGATCGGTGACACGCAGGCACCATCGGTGCTGCGCCGCGGGGCACAGCAGCTCGCCGGTCGGTACGACCGGTGCTTCGACCGATTCGGATGCAACCTCTACCGCGACGGTCACGACAGCGTCGCCTGGCACGGCGATCGCATCGGCCGCACCGTCGAGCGCCCGGTCATCGCGGTTCTGACACTGGGCGGCGCCCGCCCGTTCCTCATCCGACCGGCCGGCGGCGGCCCGAGCGTCAGGTTCGTTCCCGGTTCCGGCGACCTGATCGTGATGGGGGGCGCATGTCAGACTCGCTGGCATCACGCAGTGCCGAAGGTCGCGGCGGCCGATCCGCGCATCAGCGTCACGTTCCGCCACGAGCCCGATGAGCGGGGGTCGGCGGCTAGACCGACAGCACCTTCGGGATGGCCGCCGAGAGCACTTCCGGCCCGCCGTTCGTGACGTGCACGGTGTCCTCGATTCGAACACCACCGAGATGCAGGAGCTCGGAATCGACGAGCTTCCAGTCGACATCGCCACCGAACTCGGTGCGGACG
>JAOTZB010000144.1 GCA_029861625.1 Acidimicrobiia bacterium | reverse complement strand
CTCGAGACGCTGGTGGACGACGGCGCGGCCCATCGCGGCTCGCCCGACAAGTCACCGGCCCGACGACTTGCGACCTTGGACGCGGCCGGCGAGCTCGGGATTCCCTTCACCACCGGGATTCTCGTCGGCATCGGCGAACAACGGGCCGATCGGATCGCAGCGCTCGAGGCGATCGCCCGATCGCATCGCCGACACGACCACGTGCAGGAAGTCATCGTGCAGAACTTCCTGCCGAAGGACGGCACGTCGATGCACGCTCACCCGCCGTGCCCGACCGACGACTACCTCGAGGCCATTGCGCTCGCCCGCATCATCCTGCCACCCTCGATTCACCTCCAGGCCCCGCCCAATCTCTCCGACGACTTCGGCGTGCTCCTCGATGCCGGAATCGACGACTGGGGCGGTGTCTCGCCGGTCACTGCTGACCATGTCAACCCCGAACGGCCATGGCCCGATCTCGACCGGCTCCGCGTCGTCACCGAGGCGCGCGGGTTCACGCTCGCCCCCCGCCTGACGATCTACCCCGAGTACGCGCTCGACCCCGAGCGCTGGCTCGACGAGACGCTGCGGTTCCCGGTGCTCGACCGGAGCGACGCCGAGGGTCTCGGACGCGACGACCCGGGCTCGATCTTCCCCGAGCGCACAATGGAGAACGCCAAGGCCGGAGACGGCGCCGACGTGCTCGTCGTCGGACACGAGTCCAGTGCGTGGGCGCCGGGAAGCACGACCGCACCACCGGAGCTCGTCCCGGCACCGCTGATAGGGGCGACTCCCGGCGTTGCCCAGGTGCTCGATGCGTTCGAGGACGGCCTCGAGCTCGGGATCGACGACATCGTGACGCTATTCGGAGCGCGCGGGGGCGACCTTGCCGCGGTCGTCGATGCCGCCGATCGGTTGCGAGCCGACACGGTCGGCGACGAGGTCACATGGGTTGCCAACCGCAACATCAACTACACGAATGTCTGCACGTTCAAGTGCAGGTTCTGCGGGTTCTCGAAAGGCCCGCTCTCGCTCAACCTGCGCGGGACGCCCTATCTGCTCACGCTCGATGACATCGCCGACCGCACGATCGAGGCGGCGGGGATGGGTGCGACCGAGGTGTGCCTCCAGGGCGGCATCCATCCCGACTTCGACGGCGACTACTACCTCGATGTCACTCGGGCAGTGATCGACGCCGTCCCCGGGATGCATGTGCACGGCTTCACCGCCCTCGAGGTCACCGAGGGTGCCAAGCGGCTCGGCGAGCCGCTCGAGACGTACCTGCGCCGCTTGATGGACGCCGGTCTCAAGACCCTGCCCGGGACCGCAGCCGAGATCCTCGACGACGAGGTCAGGGCCATCCTCTGCCCCGACAAGATCGATACCGGCGAATGGCTCGACGCGCACCGAACCGCGCATGGCATCGGCTTGCGATCGAATGTCACGATCATGTTCGGGTCGGTCGAACAGCCCGTGCACTGGGCCCGTCACCTGGTCCTCACGCGCGATCTCCAGAAGGAGACCGGCGGCTTCACCGAGCTCGTCCCGTTGCCGTTCGTGCACATGGCATCGCCGATATACCTGCAGCGCAGGGCGCGACGTGGCCCGACGTTCCGCGAGGTCGTCTTGATGCATGCCGTCGGTCGGCTGGCATATCGCGGCGCGATCGACAACATCCAGGCGTCGTGGGTCAAGCTCGGATTCGCGGGCGTCCGCCAGCTGTTGCGCTCCGGGGTGAACGACCTCGGTGGGACGCTGATCAACGAGAACATCAGCCGGGCCGCCGGGGCCGAACACGGCCAGGTCGTGACCGGAGACGATTTCGCGGCGTTGGTCGAGCCGCTCGGACGAACCCTGGTGCAGCGCAGCACGACCTACGGTCGCGTCCCGCCCGGCCAGCCGCCGCTGCCCAGCACGCGCCGGGTGCGGGTCGACATCCCGGTTCGGGCATCATGACCACATGACCAATGGGCTCCCCCGCTATCGAACGGGCAACGACGACACCGACGCCCTCCTGCTCGAGCTCGTCGATCAGCTCGGCAACGACACCGATCGCGACATCGTGTTCGAGCTGCTGGTCAGCGTGGCGCGGCTCGGCACCAACGGCACGGACCGGGGCGATCTGAAGCTGGTCAACAGCGCACTCAAGGAGCTCCGCTACGCGTTCGAGGTGTTCGGTCCCTACGCGGAGCGGCGCAAAGTCTCGATATTCGGCTCGGCCCGCACCAGCCGCGACTCGCCCCAGTACGCCGCAGCTCGCGACTTCGCGGCGGCGATGGTCGCCAAGGAGTGGATGGTCATCACCGGCGCCGGTCCGGGAATCATGACGGCCGGGATCGAGGGAGCTGGTGCATCGAACTCCTTCGGTGTGAACATCCAGCTCCCGTTCGAATCGGGCGCGACAGCGGCGATCGCCGACGATCCCAAGCTCGTCAACTTCAAGTACTTCTTCACGAGGAAGCTCACGTTCATGAAGGAGTCGCACGGGTACGCGTTGTTCCCGGGCGGATTCGGCACGCTCGACGAAGCATTCGAGCTCCTCACCCTGATGCAGACGGGGCGCACCTATCTGGCCCCCGTCGTCTTGCTCGACGCCGGCGCGTCCTATTGGGAGACATGGTTGCACTTCATCGAACGCGAGCTCGGTGACAGAGGCCTCATATCGTCGGCCGATCTCGACCTGGTCCGCATCACCGACGACATCGGAGCCGCAGTCGACGAGATCTGTGACTTCTACCGCACGTATCACTCCAGCAGGTACGTGGGTCGACGACTGGTGCTTCGACTCAGCGACGAACCCAGCGGGGCCGACGTGTCGGCACTCAACCGTGAATTCGCCGACATCCTCGAGTCGGGCTCGATCGACCGCATCGACGCAACCGACTCCGAGCTCGCCGACGACGACGTGGTCGACCTCCCCCGTCTGGCGCTGCACTTCGACCGGCGGTCATTCGGTCGTCTCCGCCACTTGGTCGACCGGCTCAACCACCACGAGCAGCCGAGCTGACCGGCTCCAGGGCCCGAGCGGCCCGTCGCAGCAGGCGACGAGAGCAAGCACTGAAAACGGCCGTCGACCTATCCGCTGAGGTCCTCAGTCCCACGAGCGATCGTCGGGCTCACGGAGGAGGTTCGCGGCCTTCTCGACGGCACGACGTGCCCTCGTGATCCGTTTCTCGTCGACCGGCAGTTCGGAGCCGCCGGCATCGATCGATTCGCGAAGACGTTCGATAGCGAGGTCGGCGAGCTCCTCACCGATGCGTTCGAGGCGTGCACGGATGTCGTCGAGCTCCCCAGCCATGCCACCAGTCTGCCCGCCCGACCGCGGGACTCCCAAGACGGCGAGTCCGTCGCCGTGAGACAGCTCCGGCGCAGTTGCGACCGACTCCGGAGTTGGTGCACTTTCCCGTACGCTTGTGCTCCTTGCCTCGCCAACCTCTCCTTGCCGACTGGTACGCCGAGAACCACGAAGCGGTCACTCGCGCGCTCGCAGACTGGGTCGCCATTCCGTCGGTCGTGTCGCTCGCCGACCTCGCCGCGAACGGCGAGTGGGCCGCGGCGTTCTGCAGTCGACACATGACATCGATCGGGCTTCGACACGCCACGATCATCGACACGGCCGGCCAACCGGCCGCGTATGCCGAATGGCATGGAGCCGGCGATGACGCGCTCACTGTGTTGGTTGTCGGTCACAGCGACGTCCAGCCGGCTGCGCCGCTGGCGGAGTGGTCGGTCCCGCCGTTCGCGGCGACCGTCGAGGCCGACAGGATCACCGGTCGAGGCGTCGCCGACGCCAAGGGCCCGATCCTGGCGGCCATCGAGTCCATGCACGGGTCGTTGGCCAGCGGGAACACTCCTCGGATCAACGTCAAGTTCCTCGTCGAGGGCGAGTCCACCATCGGCAGCCCCAACCTCGCCGATCTGTTGGGCGCCAATTCCGAGCGATTCGCTGCCGATGTCGTGGTGGTCCCGGTGCCCGGTGCCGGCTTCGACGGCCGCCCCACCGTTCTCGCCGGCACACGCGGCCAGCTGCTCGTGCACCTCCAGGCCCGAACCGCCACCCACGATGCCTACACGGGCAACTATGCGGGCGGCATCGCCAACCCCGTCGATGTGATCGCCAAGCTCATATCAGATCTTCATCGCGCCGACGGCAGGATAAACATCCCCGGCTTCTACCACCGCGTGCGTGACCTGTCCGACCGTGGGCGTGAGATCCTGGCGACGATCGGGTTCGACCAGCAGGCCTGGCTGGATGTTCCCGGGGCCCGCGTCGTCGGGGGTGAGCAGGGCTTCACACCGCTCGAACGCATCCTCGCCCGACCGAGCGCCGACGTCACCGCCATCGCCGCCGGGAATCGGAGCGCATCGGACAAGGCGATCATCCCGGCCACGGCATCGGCGACCATCGCGTTCGGCCTCGTGCCTGATCAATCCGATGCCGAGGTCCTCGCATCGGTGCGCTCGTGGGTATCAGCCCGGCTTCCTAAGGGCGTCGAGCTCACCGTGGACGTCGAGGGCGGCAACCGCGCCCATGTCGTGTCGGTCTCGCACCCGGCCTTCGGTGCACTCCTCCGGGCCACGAAGCGCGTCTGGGGCAGCGAACCCGTCCTCTCGCGCCACGGCGGCGTGGGTGCTCCCGACGCACTTCTCGATCACATCGGTTCCACTCCGCTGCTCCTCGTCCCCGTCGGCGGGGCGGCCAGTCGCCTGCAGTCACCGAACGAGTGCCTCACCCACGAGGACCTTCGACGGGCAACGTTGACATTCGCGGAGCTGTGGGCCGAGCTCGAGAAGATCCCACCCGACCGATGACTTCCAGCGTCGTCGAAGCGCTGGCTGCCGACGCCCACGAGTGGGTCTCGTTCACCGATGGTGACGGAGACACGTGGTTGTTCGACCTGACGTTCCTCACCAGCAACTGGAACTGCATCTACGGCGCCGGCTGCCCCGGCGTCCACGCCGAGCCGACACCCGAGCGGGCCGAAGGGTGCTGCTCGTTCGGCGCACATTTCAGCGACGAACCCGACCGCGACCGTGTCGCTCGCGCCGCGGCCCGACTGAGCCCTGACCAGTGGCAGCATCGGCCCCCGAGTCTCGACGACGCGTTCGAGACGGACGAGAACGGGATCGTCACCACCGTGCTCGCCGACGAGGCGTGCGTCTTCCTGAACCGGCCCGGTTTCCCGGCCGGAGCCGGGTGCGCCCTGCATCAGGCGGCGGAGGACGAACACGAACGCCCTCTCGACTGGAAACCAGAGGTCTGTTGGCAACTGCCCCTGCGCCTCGATCATCACGTCGACGACAACAGACACTCGACGTGGATGCTGCGCGCATGGGACCGGCGTGACTGGGGCGAGGGCGGCGCCGAGTTCCACTGGTGGTGCACCGAGGATCCCCTCGCCTTCGCCTCGCAGGTGCCAGTCTTCGAGGCGATGGAGGATGAGATCGTCGAGATGGTCGGCAGTGATGCCTACGCGATGCTGCTACGCCATGTCGAACGCGTCGACCATCGTCGCCTTCTCCCCCACCCGGTCAGCGTGCCGGTCGAGCTGACAGTGAAGGACCTGTGAACCTGCTCGCTCGGGCCCGGTCGATGCGTGTGGCAATTCCGCGGATCCTCCTGGCGGCGCTCGCCGTCGGCGCCATCGTGGGTCTGCTCGTTGCGGCCTTCGAATGGGTGACCGTCACTCTCTTTCTCGAGAACCTCCTCGAGCGCCCGTTGTGGCAACAGGCGCTGGCGCCGTTCGTCGGCCTGTCGCTCGCCGCGGCGCTGCTCAAGTGGGCCGGACGAGGCGCCTCGCCATCCACATCCGACGAGTACATCCGCGCGTTCCACGAACGGAGCCCGAAGCTTCCGTTGATGCAGCTGCCGGCGAAGCTGGCAGCGGGTGTGGCCACGATCGGCTTCGGCGGCGCGGTCGGACTCGAGGGCCCGTCGATCTTCACGGGATCGACGGTGGGTCTCGCGGTCCAGAGCCGGTTCCACCGATTCTTCAAGCGGGACGACGCGAAGGTCCTGCTGACGGCCGGGGCCGCCGCCGGCGTGGCCGCCATCTTCCAGGCACCGGCAACCGGGGTGATCTTCGCGCTCGAGGCTCCCTATCGGGACGACGTCACGCGTCGCGCCCTGCTGCCGTCGTTGATCGCTGCCGCTGCGAGCTATGTCGTCTTTGCCGCGATCATCGGCCAGGATGCCGTCCTGCCGTTCCTGGGCCGGGAACAACGCGATCTCCGCCTCGCCGACATCGGCGGGGGCGCGCTCGTGGGTCTTCTCGCCGGATTCGGCGGCCGCGGCGTCGCATACCTCGTCCGCCGGGCGAAGGAGGTCGCCGTCCAGTTGCCGACTTCCACCAGGCTGCTCACGGGCGGCGCGCTGATGGCCACCATCACCGTGGTGGCCGATTCCGTGTTCGGCGAGGTCACCACCCTCGGCCCTGGAATCTCGGCGCTCGAGTGGCTCACCGCCGAAGACCACAGCCTGACCCTCATCGCCGCCCTCTTCGGCCTCCGGATCGCCGCCACGCTCACGACGATCGGCGCAGGCGGCACGGGCGGGTTGTTCATCCCGCTCGCCGTCCAGGGTGTGATCATGGGTCGATTCGTCGGCGAGATCCTCGACGAGACCGACACGAGCCTGTACCCGACGCTCGGGCTCGCCGCGTTCCTGGGTGCCGGATATCGCGTGCCGATCGCGGCCGTGATGTTCGTGGCCGAGTCCACCGGCGCCGGCGCGTCCTATGTGGTCCCGGCCCTCATCGCCGCCGCGGCGTCACAGCTCGTTGCCGGTGAGAGCTCGGTTGCGAGCTACCAGCGCGCGGTTCGACTCGGGCACCTCGAACGGCGATTCACGTTGCCCATCACGTCGGCGTTGTCGACCGACGTCCTCACGGCACCACCGGACGCGACCGCTGCCGAGTTCGTCTACGTGCACGTGCTCGGCCGACGTGAACGAGAGGTCCCGGTCGTCGACGCCGGCCGGTACCTCGGAATGTGTTCCCTCGACCAGCTCGAGGAGATCGACCGCGAGCAATGGGACGAGGTCGAGGTCGGCACGCTGATGCGAACCGAACTGCCGGCCGCCGGGCCGTCGTGGACCTTGCGCGACGCAGTGAAGGCCATGGACATGGCCGATGTCGACCAGCTACCGGTGATAGACACCGACGGCAACTTCATCGGCGTCGTGCGGGCCGACGACATATTGAAGCTCGACGAGATCCTGGAGGAGACCGAGGGCTGATCGAGCGGACCGTGCCCGTTCGGCACGCGCCCGTCTCAGCGAGGAAAGGTGTCGTCGACCTCGTCGAGGTCGACCGCTGCGCCGCTACTGGAGTTCAGACACCAGGACTTGTGGTCCTGGCCGGGCAGTGCATCGCATTCGGCACACGGCTCCTCGTTGTCCGCGAACTGCACGTCGAAGTCGTCGCTCGTGTGTTTCAACGCACGAGCTTCTTCGTATCGGCGGTGGCGTCCCTTCTTCACGTGGGGGCTCCGGGGCAGAAGACAAGTATCGGCATTCTATCGGCCCAACAGCAGGCGGACACGCCCGCCGCGACCCGGATTTGCACCTTACACGGCGGTCGGCGCGTGCGGGGGTACCGGCCAGATCCGCACCAGCTCCCGGATTCGGGTGGGTCAGGTCGGCTCGATCGGCAACCGTGAACGCTCTTCGAGCACCAGTCCGCCGCCCTTCTCGAATGCCAGCGATGCGTCGCCGGCCACCAGCCGCTTGATCGGTTGGCCGGCGAGATCAGCCCGCCAGCCCGACGACAATCGTGACTCGTCGCCACGCAGGAGCGCCTCGAGGTCGGCCCGCGTACCGAGCAGGGCCGGGTCGAGGTCGAGATCGGCGGCATGCTGGGCGAGCCAGGCCGACAACAACGACGCGGCCGGGCGCAACGATGCCTGGTCGCGACGGCCGTTCGCTCCCTGGTGGGGCGGTGAGCCGTCGCTGAGCCCGATCTGTACGGCGTCGAGCAACGCCTCGCCCTGGACGCCCTTGGCGTGGCGGTCCTCGACCCCACGGATCTTGCGGAGCTCGTCGGCGGTGGTCGGGGCCCGTTGCGAGACGGCAACGACTCCGAGGTCGGAGAGGACGAACCGGGGCGGGATGTCGTTCTCGATGGCGACTCGTTCCCGCCAGGCGGCAACGGCCCGGGCGACGCCACGCGCCTTGCCCCGCAGGTGGCGGGTCTCCTTGATCTTCAGCCAGGCGTCGTCGGGAGCACGCATGGCTCGACCACGGACCCGGAGCTGCTCGCATTCGGCCGCGGTCCAGTCCAGCCGGCCTCGATCGGCGAGCTGTTCGGCCAGCCGCTCACGGATCTCGAGCAGATGCCTCACGTCGGAGGCTGCGTAGTCGAGCTGTCGGGTCTCGAGCGGGCGCCGCAGCCAGTCGGTGAGCCGGTCACCCTTCGGGAGTCGTTGGCCGAGAAGCCGCTCGTGGAGGGCAGCCAGCGAGGGTGAACGCATTCCCACGAATCCGGCGGCCACCTGCGTGTCGAAGAGAACTGTGGGCCCTGTTTCGCATGCACGATCGAGGACCTCGAGATCCTGGGCCGCCGCGTGCATGACCGCGACGCCGGGGCCGTCCAACACGGCGGCGAACGGCGCCAGATCGACGGCGAGCGGGTCGACGATCACCAGCCGGTCGTCCCACTTGAGCTGTACCAGCGCCACCCGCGGGTAATAGGTGCGCTCGCGGTGGAACTCGGTGTCGACCGCGTAGGCCTCGGCGTTGCGCAGCGCCGATACCACCTCGGCGAATTGTCGGTCGGTGTCGACGTAGTCGTAGTCGGTGACAGTCAAGGCGTCTCGGTCATGTCGACGCCGATCGAAACCGGCAGGCCTGCGCCGATCCAGGCGTACATGCCACCGGAAACGTTCACCGTCGAATGCCCGAGCGCAGCGAGATACTCGGCCGCCTGGAGCGAGCGGGAACCGCGGGCGCAGATGACGAGCTTCTCGTCGTCGACCGTGAGCTCGTCGCGGCGCTCGACGAGCTCGCTCAGGGGAATGTGGACGACGCCGTCGATGTGCGCGGTGGCGTACTCGTCGAGCTCGCGAACATCGAGAACACAGCCGCCAGCCACCCGGCGCCGATCGAGCTCGGCGATGTCGATCTCTGGGACTGACACGGTCACTCCAGTTCAGGGCTCCTGTCCGCGGATCCGCGCGAGGCTAGTGGCCAGACCGCCGGAAGGTCGGGTTCAGCACTTCGACCCAGCTCGTGGGCGGTCACGTGCTGCGCCGATGCCGTGCGAGATCGCCAGGCGTATCGATATCGGCGTATCAGCACGGATCGCCGTCGAGCACCTGCACGATGTCGAGCTCTCCGAGCACACGTCGGATGGATCGTTCTCCTGCGTCGAACCGGGTGGTGAGCCGACCTGCGACGGTCCGGCGCCACGCAGAGTGG
>JAOTZB010000442.1 GCA_029861625.1 Acidimicrobiia bacterium | reverse complement strand
GTGATGGTGGTCGGGTGGGCGATGGTCGCGCTCGTCAGCCTGCTCGTCTGGGGGCTGGTCAGGGCGCCGTGGGGACGGGTGCTGCGGGCCATCCGTGAGGACGAGGATGCGGCCCGTGCCGTCGGCAAGAATGCCTTCGCCTACAAGCTCCAGTCACTCGTCCTCGGCGGCGTCATCGGCGCCTTCGCCGGCATGATCCGGCTGTTCGACAGCGGTTCGGTCAACACCATCTCGTTCCTGCCCCGTACGACGTTCTTCATCTGGACCGTGCTCATCCTGGGCGGTGCAGCCACCATTCGCGGCCCGATCGCCGGGGCGATCGCGTTCTGGTTCATCATCATCTTCAGCGAGGGCCTCCTGCGCCAGGCCACCCAGGACGACATACTGCCGGGCTGGTTGCTCGACCCCGACCAGGTGTCGGCGGTGCGTTGGATCATCATGGGGATCATGCTCGGATCGCTCATGATCTGGCGACCACAAGGCATGTTCGGGAACAGGGAGGAGACGCTCATCGATGTCTTCAAGAGCTGAACCCTTCGCGGATGTCGCCGCCGAACCCGGCAGCGCCAAACCCGACCCGATCCTCGTCGTCGACGACGTGCACCGGCAATTCGGAGGGCTCGTCGCGGTCGACGTCGCCCATCTCGAGGTCGAACGGGGCGTCATCACCGCGTTCATCGGCCCGAACGGCGCGGGCAAGACCACGTTCTTCAACCTGCTCACCGGCTTCGACGAGGCCGACAGCGGGACGTGGCGATTCGACGGCACCGATGTCTCCTCGATGGCGCCCTACACGATCGCCCAGCTCGGGATGGTGCGCACGTTCCAGCTCACGAAGTCGCTCGGCAAGATGAGCGTGCTCGACAACATGTTGCTCGCGGCCCCCGACCAACGGGGCGAGTCGATCTTCAATGCGCTGCGCGTCGGCACGTGGCGGCGCCAGGAAGCCGCGAGCAAGGAGCAGGCCCTCGAGCTGCTCGAACGCTTCAAGCTCTCTCACATGGTCGACGAGTACGCGGCCACCCTGTCGGGTGGCCAGCGCAAGCTGCTCGAGATGGCCCGCTCGCTCATGGTGAAGCCGTCGCTGATCATGCTCGACGAACCGATGGCAGGGGTGAACCCGGTGCTCGTCGAGTCGTTGCTCGAACATGTCGAAGCGCTGCGTGACGACGGCGTCAGCGTCTTGTTCATCGAACACGACATGGACGTGATCATGGGCATCAGCGACTGGATCGTCGTGCTCGGCGAGGGTCGCATCATCGCCGAGGGCCGACCGACCGATGTAGCCAAGAACCCGGTCGTCATCGATGCCTACCTCGGAACCCACTTCGCGGAAGAGGCGGCCAAGCCATGACGACCGACGTGTTGCTCGAGGCGACCGACATCGTGGCCGGCTACCTGCCTGGCGTCGACATCCTCACCGGCTGCAACTTCGAGCTCGGCGAGCGCGAGCTGGTCGGCATCATCGGCCCGAACGGCGCGGGGAAGTCGACACTGCTGAAGGCCATGTTCGGTCTCGTGCAGGTGCGCTCGGGCGAGGTCGTGCTGAAGGGTGAGCAGATCGCCAACCTGCCGGCCCACCACCTCGTCACCCGCGGCGTCGGTTTCGTGCCCCAGACCGAGAACGTGTTCCCGTCGCTCACCGTCGGCGAGAACCTGAGGATGGGTGCATACCAGCTGCACAAGTCGGAGATCGACGCCCGTATCGACGCCATGGCCGAGCTGTTCCCCCGGCTGGGCGAGCGGATGCGCCAGCGGGCCGGGCTGCTGTCGGGTGGCGAGCGGCAGATGCTCGCCATGGGCCGCGCCCTGATGATGGAGCCATCGGTGCTGTTGCTCGACGAGCCGTCCGCCGGCCTGTCGCCCGCGTATCAAGACGAGGTCTTCGTCAACATCAAGGACATCAACAGCACCGGCGTCTCCATCGTCATGGTCGAACAGAACGCCCGCCGCTGCCTCGAGATCTGCGACCGGGGGTATGTCCTCGACCAGGGGAAGAACGCCCACGAGGGCTCCGGTTACGACCTGCTCACGGACCCGAAGGTGATCGACCTCTACCTCGGCACGCTAGCCAAGGCGTAGTACTCGCCGCCTGCTCGCGCCGCTGTGCAGCGCTCCCTACGGCGGAGCCCACGGGCCTTTCGCCCGGGCGCCAGGCGCCCAGGCTCCCGCTCAGGGCGCGGCACGGGCCCGAGCTGTGTTTGCAGCTCGGGCCCGTGACCTACTGGTCAGTGATCGTCAGGATCAGATGGCGAAGTCGACCTGCTCGGTGACCTGCTGGACACCGTCTGCGTCGTACAGGTAGATGTCGTAGGTCGCCGCACCGGGCTCACCGGCATCGAGGAACTCGAGCGGGCCGGCGGCACCGTCGTAGTCGATGTCGGCACCGGATGCGATGAGCTCCTTGCACTCGGCGAAGGTCGAGCACTTCTCGCCACCACGGGTGACCTCGACGATCGCCGCCGCGATGTCAGCGGGCTCGTTCGAGCCGGACGCCTCGGCCCCGAGGGCGATCAGGA
>JAOTZB010000143.1 GCA_029861625.1 Acidimicrobiia bacterium | reverse complement strand
TCATTGTCGTGGATCCCCGCCGGACCGAGCTGGCCACCCAGGCCGACATCCACCTCCAGGTGCGGCCCGGCGAGGACCCGGCCCTGCTGGCAGGGTTCCTCAACATCATCCTCGGGGAGGGCCTGGCCGACGACGAATTCTGCGAGGAGTGGGTCGACTCCGATCAGCTCGCCGCCCTCGCCCACGCGGTTGCGCCGTTCACTCCCGAGTACGTCGCGGCGCGCTGCGACGTGCCGGTGGCCGATGTCGTCGCGGCGGCTCGGCTGTTCGCAGAAGGGCCGACCGGGACCGCCGGCACGGGCACCGGTCCGAGCATGTCGCCGCACCCGAGCCTGATGGAGCACCTCACCCTGACGCTCAACGTGGTGTGTGGCCGGGTCATGCGGGAGGGCCAGACGATCGAGGCCGGCATGTTGTTGCAGCCCGACACGCCGAAACGGGCGCAGATCTTGGGTCCCTTCGATCCGCTCCGCGGCCCGGAGAGCCGGTTCCGCGGCCTGCGAGGCTACAACGGTGAGATGCCGGCGACCACGCTGGCCCAGGAGATCACCACGCCGGGCGACGGCCAGATTCGGGCCCTCATCGTCAACGGCGGCAATCCGGTGGCCGCCTGGCCGGACCAGCGGCGCACGCTCGAGGCCATGGCGAGCCTCGACCTGTTGGTCGTGATCGATCACCGGATGACGGCAACCGCCGAGTTCGCCGATTACGTCCTCGCTCCCCGCCTCTCGCTCGAGCGGGCCGACGTCCCGCCGTTCATGGACCGGTGGTTCCGTGCGCCCTATGCCGTGTACACCCCGCCGGTCGTCGAGCCCGAGGGCGATCTGTTGAACGACTGGGAGGTGTACTGGGAGATCGCCGAGCGACTGGGTGTCGACATCGAGCTCGCCGGTGGTCCCATACCGAACGGAGTCCGGCCGACCGACGACGATGTGCTCGACCTGGTGTACGCCAACTCCCGCATGCCGATGGACGAGCTCAGGGCGAAGAACGGCCAGATCGTCCCCGAGATGGCGATCACCGTGCAGCCGGCGGCACCCGACGTGACCGGGCGCTTCCACGTCGGTCCGATCGATCACATCGAAGAGCTGGCGGTGGTGTTCCGCGAACGGACGGGAGCCGAGGTCATCGAGGGCTTCGACCCGTCGGTCCACACGTTCCGGCTCATCAGCCGCCGATTGAAGACGCACCTGAACTCGCTCGGGAGCGAGATCCCCGGTCTACGGGCCAAGACCTCCACGAACTACGCCTACATGAATCCCGACGACATGGTCGAGCTCACCATCGACGACGACGACCTCGTCGAGATCAAGTCGCCACGCGCGTCGTTGATCGGCGTCGTGATGGCTGCGTCCGACGTGCGCAGTGGCGTCATCTCGATGTCGCATTCGTGGGGCGGGGCGACGCTCACCGATGAAAAGGTGCGCGACATCGGTGCGCCCACGAATCGTCTGGTCGATGTCGAGAACGGATTCGACCCGATCACCGGCCAGGCGGTCCAGAGCGGCATTCCCGTGTCGGTGAGGCCCGTGAGCGAGGACGCGCTGCTCGGGACCTGAGCGTCGGTCGGTCAGCGCGGGGCTGACGACTCACCCGTTGTGGGGCGCCGCGTCTCGGCCCAGGTCTTACCCCGTTCGACGTTGATGTCGCGGGGCAGGCCCAGCGCTTGTTCGGCGACGATGTTGCGCTGTACGGCGAACGTGCCGCCGCCCAGCGTGAGCGCGGGTGAGAACAAGAAGCCGTAGTGCCAGATCGGTTCGACCCCGGGAAACTGCGAGGTGTCGGTGTTCACCTCGGTGGGACCGAGATGGGCGCTCGACGGAAGCCCGCCCTCGGGACCGGAACCGGTGAGCATCGCACCGGCCCCGACCAGCTCCTGGGCGAGCCCCATCACTCGTTGCCCGTGCTCGTCGGCGAGGATCTTCTGGGTGGAGGCCTCTGGTCCGGGTGCCTCGCCGGCGAGGCGCGCCGACAGCGTGCGCAGCCGGCTGAGGCGCAGCACCTCCGACTCGATGTGGACCGAGGCGATGCGCTGTCGTAGTCGGGCATCGGTGACCGGACCCCGCTTGCGAACGAGATCGAGCAGCATGTGGGTCGAGGGTCCGACACCCCAGAGCGTTCCGCCGCTCGACAACGAGACCCGCTCGTTGGCGAGCGTGACCTTCGCCAGTCGCCATCCGTCGCCCTCGGCGCCGATCCTGTTCTCGGCCGGAATGCGCACGTCGTCGAAGAAGACCTGATTGAACGAGTGCGCGGTCGTCATGTCGACGATCGGCGCCATGGTGATGCCGGCCAGATCCATCGGGCAGATGAAGTAGGAGATGCCCCGGTGCTTGGGCACGTCGGGGTCGGTTCGGGCGATCAGGATCCCGAAGGCCGATTGGTGGCCACCGCTGGTCCAGATCTTCGACCCGTTGACGACATAGACGTCGCCGTCGCGCTCGGCCCGGGTGGCGAGACTCGCCAGGTCGGACCCGGCGTCGGGTTCGCTGAACAGCTGGCACCAGATCTCCTCGGCCGACAGCATCGGCCGCAGGTACCGCTCCTTTTGCGCCTCCGTCCCGGCCGCGAGGATGGTCGGGCCGGCCCAGCCGATCCCTATCTGGTTGTGGGGACGGCGGATGCCGGCGGCCGCCAGTTCCTCGTCGATGACGATCTGTTCGAGCGGTTCGGCGTCGAGCCCGTACGGGGCCGGCCAGTGCGGAGCGACATAGCCGGCGTCGGCGAGCTCCTGTGGACTGGGACGCGGATTCTCGGCCAACCAGGAGCGCACAGCGAACCGACGAGGATCGTCGGGCGCGGGAACGTCGAAGTCCATGCCGCTTCCTACCAACGATCCCCGCCGTCGGGCCAGTCCGGATCGTTAGCGCGCGCCGAGCGATTCGAGCGCTTCGTCGGCGTGCGCGTGCATGTTGGTCTCGCTGCGGATTGCCGCGACCACCCGGCTATCGGTGCCGATGACGAACGTCGCTCGCTTCGACGGCAGCGGACCCATCCGCTTGACCCCGAACTGCGAGGCGATCGCCCGATCGGGGTCGGACAGCAGCGGGAACCCGAGGTTGTTCCTGGTGTCGAACTCGAGCTGCCGATCGACCTGATCGGCGCTGATCCCCACGATCGTGACACCGAGCGCTGCGAATTCGCCGGCCAGATCGCGGAAGTGGCAGCTTTCCTTCGTTCAACCGGGTGTCATCGCCTTCGGGTAGAAGTAGAGGACGACCGGGCCGGTTGCGAGGAGCTGCTCGAGCGTGACCGTGGCGCCATGCTGATCGACCGCCTCGAAGGCCTCGACGACATCGCCGACGTTCATCCTCTTCCCTTCGCTCGACGGGCCGAAAGCTAGCAGTTGCCTGACCGGCCGACCGAGTCGGGCCACAATGACTCCATGGGCTCGATCTCGGCTGAACACGATGACGACTTCCGTGACCGCTATGTGAGGTCCGGGGCGCCGGCGCTCATCGAGGCGGAGCTCGAGGTGCTCGGCAGTGACTACCGGGCCAACGGCTACACCACGATGGGCCAGGCGGATGATCTGGGCCGCGCGATCGGGCTCCAAATCGGAGATCGGCTCCTCGACATCGGCTCCGGCTGCGGCTGGCCCGGCCTCCATCTCGCGGCGAGGCATGGGTGCGCGGTCGTCGGTATCGACCCGGTGAGGGAAGGCGGCGATGTCGCCGCGGCGCGTGCGGCCCGCGACGGCATGGCCGATCGTCACGCGGTGGTCACCGGGAACGGTGATGAGTTGCCGTTCCGCTCGGCGTCGTTCGATGCCGTGGTCCACACCGACGTCACCTGTTGACTGCGCCGGAAGCTCTCCGTGCTGAGAGCGTGCCGACGGGTGCTTCGGCCGGGCGGCCGTCTCGCGTTCCTCACCATCGAGCCCACGCCTGGCCTGTCACCTGCTGATCGTCGCCGTGCCCATGAGATCGGGCCGCCCGCGGTCGCAGTGCGCACCAGCTATCGGAGCATGCTCGCAACCGCCGGCTTCGTCGACATCGGCGCCGAGGATCGCACTGCCGAGTACCGCGCGACGCAGGCAGCGTGGATCGAGGCGGTCGGCCGACGCAGCGATGCGATCCGGGAGATCATGGGCGACCAGGACTACGAGGAGCGAGTCGACAGTCGGACCCGTGCACTGGCCGCCATCGACGCCGGGCTGCTGAGCCGGTTCATGTATCGCGCGACTCGCCCCTGAGCCTCGAGGTCGTTGGTCGGGGCCACGGGACCTGCGTTCAGAGGGCTTCGAGCCGGCGCACGGCGAAGGTGTCGACGCCGTCGTTGTCGTAGTCGCCGACCAAGAGCTGGTCGGTGGCCTTGCCGAAACTGATGGTCTGTTGGGCGATACCGGTCTGGAAGTCGTTGCGGATGAAGATCGTGTTCCCACGGCGGACGGCGAAGCTGTCGAGCCCGTCCTGGTCCCAGTCGCCGACGAGCACCTCGTCACCGCTGCGGCCGAATCCGAAGACGACGTCGGCGACACCAGTGGTGGTCGAGTTGCGCACGAAGAACACGTTCCCGCGGCGCACCGCGAACGTGTCCTGGCCGTTGCCGTTCCAGTCCCCGACGAACACCTCGTCACCGGCACGCCCGAACCCCAACACGATGTCCGCCACTCCGCCGGTGGGGGTGTTCCGCAGGAAGAACACGTTGCTGCGCCGAACACCGAAGGTGTCGAGACCATTGGCGTTCCAGTCGCCGATGAAGACCTCGTCGGTGGCTTTGCCGAACGCCGCAGAACCCTGCGACACACCCCGTTCGTCCACCAACGTGAAGATGTTCCCGCTCCGGGCGGCGAAGCCCGTGTGGCCGTCACCGCTCCAGTCGCCCGTGACCACCGCCGCCCCCGGCGGGCCGAAGGCGAAGTCATATGCGGCCGGACCGCTCGCTATCGCGTTCGACACGAAGATCCGCCCCCGCAACGCCGGTGCCGTCGTCGACGCCGAGCTGGACCGACCGGATGTGGTCATCGCGGTGACCGTCACTTCCTGAGGCACGGAACGATCGACTCCGGACAGCGTCACCGACCGGGTCGCGGACGAGTGCACCGCGTCGTCCGACGCTGTCACGACCGTGATCTGACCCGCGGCCGCGACCGTGTAGGACACGATCGGATCCGCAGGATCGGTCTGCGGCGTCGTCCACGAGACCGTCAGCGTCGAACCGTCCACCGCAGCGGGTACCGGCACAGTCAGATTCGACGGTGGTGCGGGTATCGGCCCAGGCGATGGCGCGGGTGCCGGGCCCGGCGATGGCGGGGGCGGGTTGCCGGCGGCATCGTCGTTCAGGATGAGCCCGACATTGTTGAGGAACACCAGATGGTGCAAGCTCGAGATCTCGAAGTAGAAGAACTCGTCGGGTTCGACCACGGTGTCGCCGTTCACCTCGACCGCGAAGACCCGCTGTCCTGGTCCGGAGAACGAGAACGACCCGAAGACTGAGTTGTAGTCGTCGAAGGGAGTCGCGGTCGCCTGGGGCCCCGGCGGCCTCGGGTCACCCTCGCCGGCACCACGCGTGCGGTAGACACCTGCGAACGGCCAGTCCAGCGAACCGGAGATGCCCAACGTGAACAGGAAGGTGTTCGTCCCGGCGTTCCCCTCGGGTCCCTGGGCCGCGCTGAGTGTCACGGTCGCGCTGGCATCGGATGATTCCGGGCCGATGCTCGCCACTGCGTCGTTTCCGTCTCCCTGTGGCTCGAACAAGATCGCTCCGGATGGCGGCGGCTCGTCGTCGGGCACGATTCCGACAGCGGTGTCTGCAAGCGCCGCGCTCCCGAAGGAGAGCACTGCAACGACGAGACTGAGCCTGGCAGAGTTCGACGGCCACCTCATGACGGACACCCTCCCCGACCGGCAACTGCGCTCGGAGCTCGGTAGCCCCGGCCGCCGTCCGGCCTGGCTCTTGCTCTGGGTCGACCTTGCGACCGTCTCTGCCTCGAGACCAGAGGAATAGGACCCGTTTCGCGGCCCGATGGAGCCACCGGCGGCGGTGCACCGCCGCACGGGCCGGCTACGAGACGCTTGCCGACGATCGCGGCGCGCCGTAGCGTCGCCGCCAGGTCCGGTCGCACGAACGGGGCCATTGCACCGGGGGAACCGACATGTACATGACGTTCAGGCAGATGCAGGCCGACGTGGCTCACATGCAGGACGCGCTCGCGCTGGCCACGTTCGCGAGGGACAGGCTCAACAGCGAACACGGCGGTCACTACGGCGTGTCGGTGAACATCGGCGGCGACCCGAGCGCGATCAGCCTGGCGAGCCCGTGGGCCACTCTCGGCGAATACGAGCGGGTGCGGGCCGCGATCGCCTCCGATGACCAGCTCCAGATGGTCATCCGCATGGCGGCCGGGTACACGAGCAACATGCAGGACTCGATCGCACAGATTCTCAAGGCGCCGGGCGACCGAGGCACCTATGCCCAGGTGAACACCGTCATGATGTTCATGCCGGCGGTCGCCGACGCGATCGCATTCGCGCTCGAGGTCGCCGAGTTCGTCGACCAGAAGATCGACCAGAACGTCGGTGTCCTCACGGCGGTGACCGGTAACCGAGCCGGCCTGATGTGGCTCGGGTACTCCGACTCGCTCGACGAGCTGGCCGAGAACGGACAGACCTTGGAGACCGACCCCGACTACCTGGCCTTCTTCAAGAGCTCCGAGGACAAGTTCGTACCGGGCACGCTCGAGCAGTCGATCTGGCAGATCCTGCCCTGAGGGCTGGTCCTGCCCGCGACTAGGTCAGGGCGTCGACGGTGGGAGCCGGTGCCGGGACAGTCGCGGTTCGCTTGTCGTCGGTAACGACGCGGCCACCGAGGATCGACCGGACCACCAGCACACTCAACAGGAGGAGTCCGACCCACGCAGCGGCCGCGACGATGACGAACTCGAGTGCGGCGTGTTCGGCGCGCTCCGCCCGAAGCTCCATGATCGAGATGGTGGTTTCGATCTCGGCACCTTCGGGATCGCCGTAGGCGAGCACCCACGCCGGCGTGGCATCGGCCCACGCGAACAGGTCGGGGACTTCACCCTCGGCGATCATCGACGCCCCGTCCGCGGCCAATGTGGCATCGGAGGACGCGAGCGCTGTCGTGACCGCCTCCGCAAGGTCGGGAGACGCTGTCTGCTGGAGCATCAGATCCGCAGCGTCGAGCCGCATCAGTGCGTCGGCCACTGCCTCGGTGCCGGAGGCCTCGAAGATCGATGCCGTGGACTCGAACACCGCATCGCCGGAGGCGCTTCGGGCCGCATCGAGGTTGGCGAGAGCGACGGCTCCGACCATCGGAGAGAAGAGGACCGCAGCCGTGATCCGGGACGCTTCGCCGGTCGATTCGAGCATCGCACGGTACGGATCGGACGCCTGTCCCTCGAACGTGCCGGCGAGCAGCTGTTCGCGAGCGTCCGCGATCGTGGCCATGCCGGTCTCGAGCTCGCCCAGCGTCCGTCCGATCGCGCTGTCGGGCTCGTGATACGTCAGCTCGTCGATCAGCTCGACCCGCGCCGCGTCGGTGGCGGCTGTTGCCGTTCCGAACTCGTCGGCCTCGATCAGCCCGACGGCAAGTGCAATGGCGAGGGAGCCTTCCTCGTGAAGGGAACCCTCGAGCCCGGCGACGGTCGCGAACGGGAAGATCCCGTCCAGGTCGTCGGCCGCTGCCTCCGCCCTGTCGATGCGGTCCTTGGCCCCGAGGCCCACGAAGAAGGCGAGCGCGACGAAGGGGACGGTCAGGATGGCGAGGGTCCTGATCCACACACTGCGGGAAGCGAGCATTTCGACCTCCATGGTCGGTCGTACCGATCCAGTCGGCCGCGCTCGGCAGATGTTGAGGGCTCAGGCCGTCAAGCCGCTTCGAACGATGCAACCTCGATGCCGTCGGCATCGCGCAGGGTCAGCTCGTCGCCCTCGATCTCGAACGCTGCGGCATCCTCGAGCGCTTCGAAGAAGCGGAGCTCCTGGCGGCCCTGTGCTTCCTCGCACGCCATCCGTGTGGTCGGACCGACGACGAAGATGATCGCGGACGCCTCGATCTCGTACGTTCCGCCGTACTGGTTGCAGCCCGACGATCCATCCACGCGGCCCTCGCGATCGAAGCGCAGGGTGACCGACGGGAACCGCGTCAAGACGTCCTCGCCCTTCACCGATCTCGCCACCCATTCGGACGGCTCCAGTTGCTCATCAGGACCGGGCACACCTGCGAGATCGCCTCGATCGCCGTCGCTGCCACAGCCCGCGACGAGCATCGTCCCCACGACGATGGCGACACCGACAATGCGCATCGACCTGGTGCGACCCGACGGTCGTCGGGCCATTGTGGGAGTCGATCTCATTCAGGCGTCCTCCCGATTCACACTGCGCTGGAAACAGTGTAGGTTCGCAACAGGAGGGATCTGATGGGCGACTGCCGATCGCGCTGACGCCACCGAGGCGGACCATCGCGGCCCATCGTCTCTCCCCCAAGCTTTGACCCTGGCCAGTGTGTCGGGTTCAGGGTCCAGGGAGGTACGCAGCATGAGCTCGCCACACAGAGCAAGGTCCCGTAGGATCGCGTCGCTGATCGCGGCCATGGCGGTGATGATGGTCCTGTTGATCACCGTTCCCGTCTCAGCCCAGGACGACGGCGCCCCGACCGATGATGTCACGACCGACGATGTCACGACCGACGATGTCGTCACGCAGCCCGACGTGATTCGGGGCGCGGAGACGTTCGGTCCGTTCACCCCGACCAGCGGTGATGTCTCGATCAGCGACCTCGCTGCCGGGGATGGCTGGAGTCCCGGCGATCCGATCATCGATCTGCCGCGGCAGAACTACCGAGGCGATCTCGCCCCGCCCGCGGCGCCGGCGAATCCGACGACGTGGTCGGTCGATCCGCTGCTCGAGCTCCAGGCGAGTGCCTCCCGCAACGCGGAGCGGGCACTGGCCACACCCGATCTCAACTTCGGCGGCCAGGGATTCAGCGGTGTGAATCCACCCGACACTGTCGGCGATGTGGGCACCACCTACTACACCCAGATGATCAACGGCGCTGGTGGATCCGAGATCGCGGTCTACGACAAGGCAACCGGCGTTGCCCAGGTCACCGGATTCGTTCTCGACAATCTGTGGCCGAATGCGATAGATGCGTGCTCCAGCGGCAAGGGTGACCCGATCGTCCTGTACGACCACTTGGCCGACCGCTGGCTCTTGTCCGAGTTCGCGAATGCGGGCAACTTCCTGTGTGTCTACGTCTCGGTGACCGGCGACGTTTTGACGAGCACCTGGAACACCTACCAGTTCGCGACACCCAACTTTCCGGACTATCCGAAGTACGGCGTGTGGCCCGACGCCTACTACGTGTCGACGAACGAGAGCGGTGGTCCCGCGGTGTACGCGCTCGACCGCGCGCAGATGCTCGCGGGCGCTGCGGCGACCATGCAG
>JAOTZB010000441.1 GCA_029861625.1 Acidimicrobiia bacterium | reverse complement strand
GAAGTACGAGTCGAGGATCTCGGCGGCCTCGCTGGTGGGGATGTTGAGACGCTGGGCGAGCCCGTAGGCCTCCATGCCGTACGCGAGCCCGTAGGAGACCATCTTCGCCTTCGACCGCTGTTCGGTCGTGACGGCACCGGGGTCGACTCCGAACACCCGCGCCGCGGTTGCGTTGTGGATGTCGTCGCCGGCCTCGAAGGCGCCCATGAGCCCGGGATCCTCGGCCAGGTGGGCGATGCATCGCAGCTCGATCTGGTTGTAGTCCGCGACGAGCAGCTCGAAGCCCTCGGCGGCGACGAACGCCTTGCGGAACGCACGCCCGGTCTCGGAGCGCACCGGGATGTTGTGCAGGTTCGGCGCGTCGGAGCTCAGCCGGCCGGTGCGTGCCACCGTCTGGTTGAACGTGGCCCGGATGCGATCGCCCGGCCCGACCTCGGCGAGCAGCCCCTCGCCGTACGTCGACCGCAGCTTCTCGACCTCTCGGTAGTCGAGCAGGTGCTCCACGATCGGATGCTCGCCCCGCATCTTCTCGAGGGACTGCGCATCGGTGGAGTAGCCGGTTTTGGTCTTCTTCTGCGGAGTGATCCCCAGCTCGTCGAACAGCACCTCGCGGAGCTGCTTGGTCGAGTTCACGTTGAACTCGTGGCCGGCGTCGTCGACGATGGCGGCGGCCAGTCGCTCGGCGTCGGCCGCGAGCGTGTCGCGCAGGCGGGTGAGCTCGGCCACGTCGACCCCGACGCCGAGCATCTCCATCCGGGCGAGCACCCGCACGAGTGGCAGCTCGACATCGTCGTTGAGTGCCCGGAGGCCCTGCGCGTCGAGCGCATGCTCCATGGGTTCGGCCAGCAGCGCCACGGCCAGCGCCTCCCTGGCCACGAGCTGCGATGGATCGACGGCTTCGTCCTCGAACGACAGCTGACCGGCGGCGCCGTCGCCTTCGCCGGGCAGCGCGAGGCGGGCGTAACGACGGAGCAGGCCGTCGATGTCATATCGCGACTCGGCCGGATCGAGCAGGTAGGCACCGAGACGTGTATCGAGCGCGATCGTGTCGACCTCGATCGGCTCGTCGAGCGAGAGCAGCGCCCGGATCAGGGGTTTCGTCCCGTGACCCGCGAGCGGCCGTCCTCCCTCACCGAACAGCGCTGCCGTCGCGGCGTGCACCTCATCGACGGCGAGCGTGGCCGAGGGGATCCAGACGACCTCGCCGCAACCACGGTCGCGCACGAGTGCCAGACCCGACAGCTCGCGTTCGGCGTCGTCGTGCCAACCTGCCGCCACCGCGATCGCTCCCGATGACGACGCCAACGCTCGCAGCGCATCGGCGGCCTCGACGGGATCGGCGAGCGTGGCGGTCTCGGCCTCGACGACATCGATGCCGCCGCTCCCTCCACCCACATCGGACTCCATCACATCGGCGAGTCGATCGTGCAGCGTCTGGAACTCGAGGAAGTCGAACAGCTTGCGGACTGCGTCGGCGTCGGGTTCCGCCATTGCGAGCTCGTCGATCGTCACGTCGAGCTCGACATCTCGCAGCAACACCATCAGCTCGAGGTTCAGCCGCACTTGCTCCTCGTTGGCGGCGAGGTTCTCCCGTAGCTTCGGCGTCTGATCGGCGACGTGTTCGAAGATGCCGTCGATGCCGCCGTAGTTGTTGATGAGCTTGGCCGCCGTCTTCTCGCCGACGCCGGGCACACCGGGAAGATTGTCGGACTTGTCGCCTCGCATCGCGGCGTACTGCACGTAGTCGGTCGGCTTCACCCCGGTGCGCTCGAGGATGCCGGCCTCGTCGTAGAGCGCATAGTCGCTCACGCCGCGTTTGTTGTAGAGGACCTTCACATGCGGATCCTCGACCAGCTGGTACGCGTCGCGATCGCCGGTGACCACGATGACGTCGTCGCCGTTGTCGCGTGCTCTCGTCGCGAGCGTCGCGATGATGTCGTCGGCCTCGACACCCGGCTTCTCGAGGATGGGAATCTCCAGCACCTCGATCACCTGGCGCACCAGACCCATCTGCTGGCGCAGGATGTCGGGAGTCTCGGCTCGCCCGGCCTTGTACGTGTCGAGCATCTCGTGGCGAAAGGTCGGCTCGGGCCGGTCGAAGGCAACCGCGATCCGGTCGGGCCGGTGGTCGCGGAGCAGGTTGATGAGCATCGATGTGAACCCGAAGACGGCATTGGTCACCTGCCCGCTCGCCGTCGCCAGATCGGTCGGCAACGCGAAGAAGGCGCGGTAGGTCAGCGAGTTGCCGTCGATGAGCATCACAGTCGTCACGGTCGGCACCCTACGCCCACCACCGGGTGACCATCGATCCTGTCAGTCGGTGTCGGGGACCAGACCATGCTCGAGGATGTCGACCGCGACATCGCGCATCGAACGGCGCTGACCCATCGCCGTGGTCTGGATGAACCGGAACGAGTCGTTCTCGCTCATGCCGTGATCGTCCATCAGGTGACCTTTCGCCCGGTCGATGACCTTGCGAGCCTGCAGCTGTTCCTCGAGATCCGACGCCTCGCCCGCCAACGCAGTTGTCTCGAGATGTCG
>JAOTZB010000142.1 GCA_029861625.1 Acidimicrobiia bacterium | reverse complement strand
GTTCGGCCCGCCCGAAGGCTGCTTCGGTCGCGGTGAGCGCCGGGCCGATGGTGTCGGGATCGATGTCGAGCGCGAGCGCGGCGGCGGTGGCCGCGACGACGTTGTAGGCGTTGTGCACGCCGGGCAGCGAGACAGTCGTGGTGATGGGTCCCGACGCGGTCGCGATGATGAGGTGGGTGGCGTCGAGACCATCGAGTCGGACCTCGGTCGCCGTCACCGACGGCGTCGGGCGACGGCGACCGCAGTTGGTGCATCGCCAGTGGCCGAGGTGGCTGAGATGGATCGTGTCGTAGGTGAGCGGTGCCGCGCAGTTCCGACAGGTCACGGAGTCGGCCGCGTGCTGGAGGTCGGTCCGAGCGATCGCGGGGTCGTCGAGGCCGAAGTAGACGACGTTGTCGTGGTGCTGACCGAGCTCGGCGATCGCGGGGTCGTCGGCGTTGAGCACGGCGATGGTCGACTCGGGAAGCGCCGAGACGATCTCGACCCAGCGATCGGCGAGGTGTTCGAGCTCGCCGTACCGGTCGAGCTGGTCCCGGAAGAGGTTCATCAGTGCGACGACGTCGGGCTCGAGCTGGGCGGTGACCTCGGACAGCGCCGCCTCGTCGACCTCGAACACGCCGGTCTGGTCGGTGCCGTCGACATCGAGCAGTGCCGCGGCGACGCCACGCAACAGGTTCGAACCCGAGCGGTTCGCGAGCACGGACCGGCCGTCGGCCTCGACACACGAAGACAGCAGGCGAGCAGTGGTGGTCTTTCCGTTCGTCGCGCTGATGACGACCGAGGGGCCGCCGAGGGTCGGTGCCAGCTCGGCGACCGCGCGCGGCCGGAGCTTCAGGAGCGCGACGCCGGGCGCGGTGGTCCCGCCGCCCCGCCCGAGGAGGCGGGAGAGCCGGCCGACGGCGTTCGCGATCGCCCGGCTGATGCCGAGCGGCAGCTTGCTCACCGCACGAGCGGCTTGTACTTGATGCGGTGGGGCTGGTCGGCGGCCGCGCCCAGCTCGCGGCGCCGGAAGGCCTCGTACTCGCTGAAGTTGCCCTCGAACCAGCGGACCTCCGAGTCGCCCTCGAACGCGAGCACATGGGTGGCGATCCGGTCGAGGAACCAACGATCGTGGCTGATGACGACCGCACATCCGGGATAGGAGTCGAGGCCCTCCTCCAGCGCACGCAGCGTGTCGACATCGAGGTCGTTCGTCGGCTCGTCGAGCAACAACACGTTGGCGCCGCCCTTGAGCACCTTGGCGAGATGGACGCGGTTGCGCTCGCCACCCGAGAGCTCGCCCACCTGCTTCTGTTGATCGCTGCCCTTGAAGTTGAACGACGCCACGTACGCCCGGCCGTTCATGGTCCGGTTGCCGAGCTCGACGTCTTCGCGTCCGTCGGTGATCTCTTCGTACACGGTGTGTTCGGCATCGAGGGTGTCGCGCGACTGATCGACATACCCGAGCTCGACCGTCGAGCCGATGCGCAGTGAGCCCGAATCGGGCTCCTCGCTCCCGGTGATCATGCGGAACAACGTGGTCTTGCCCGCACCGTTGGCCCCGATGACGCCGACGATGCCGGCGGGCGGGAGCGAGAACGAGAGGTCGTCGATCAACAGTCGGTCGCCGTAGCCCTTGGCGAGGTGGTCGGACTCGATGACCTGGTCGCCGAGCCGCTGGCGCATCGGGATGGTGATCTGGAGCTTGTCGGCGCGCCCGTCGGCCTGCTGTTGTTCGGTATAGAGCTTCTCGTAGGCAGCGAGCCGAGCCTTGCCCTTGGCCTGCCGGGCTTTCGGGGCCATGCGGACCCACTCGAGCTCACGGGCGAGGGTGCGGGCCCGGGCCACGTCGCCGCGTTCTTCTTGTTCGAGCCGGTGCTGCTTCTGTTCGAGCCACGAGCTGTAGTTGCCCTCGAAGGGCAGGCCGCGTCCGCGGTCGAGCTCGAGGATCCATCCCGCGACATTGTCGAGGAAGTACCGGTCGTGGGTGACGGCCATCACGGTGCCCTCGTAGTCCTTGAGGAACCGTTCGAGCCAGGCGACCGATTCGGCGTCGAGGTGGTTGGTGGGCTCGTCGAGCAACAACAGGTCGGGCCGCGACAGCAACAGTCGGCACAGTGCGACTCGGCGTCGTTCGCCACCGCTGAGCGTCGTGACGTCGGCGTCGCCGGGGGGTAGCCGGAGCGCGTCCATGGCGATCTCGATGGTGCGCTGGAGATCCCATGCGCCCGCCGCCTCGATCTTGCGTTCCACCTCACCCTGTTGTTCGCCGAGCTTCTCGAAGTCGGCGTCGGGGTCGGACCACTTGGCGAGGATCTCGTCGTACTGCCCCAGCAGCCCGGCGATCTCGCCGACGCCGTCCATCACGTTGCCGTGGACGTCCTTCGACTCGTCGAGGTGTGGTTCCTGTTCGAGCAGGCCGACGGTGAAGCCGGGCGTGAGCCTGGCCTCGCCCGAGAAGTCGTCGTCGACGCCGGCCATGATGCGCAGCAACGTCGACTTCCCCGAGCCGTTGGCGCCGAGCACACCGATCTTGGCCCCCGGGTAGAACGCGAGCGTGATGTCCTTCAGCACATCGCGGCCGGGCGGGACGAAACGTCCGACCTTGCGCATCGTGTAGATGAATTCAGCGGCCATGCTCAGAGCCTAGGTCGTGGCTCTGGATACGCTGCCGGCTGGTGATCAGCGCAGCGTTGTTCGACATGGGTGGCGTCTTGACCACCAGCCCGTTCGAGAAGTTCACGGCCTACGAGCGGCGGGCGGGTCTGCCCCGTGGCTTCATTCGCCTCGTGAACTCCACGAATCCCGATCGCAATGCATGGGCCCGACTCGAACGGGGCGAGCTCGGCCGCGACGAGTTCAAGGCCGCGTTCGAGATCGAAGCCGAGGCGTTCGGTCAAGACCTCGACGGTGCCGAGGTGTTGGACTGCCTCGACGTCGACCTCCGTCTCGAGATGGTGTCGGTCGTCGAACGGTGCCGCGCGAGGCTGAAGACGGCGATGCTCACGAACAACTTCGTCGCGGGCGACGGCACAGCGCACCTCGACGACGCCAGGGCGGCGGTCCACGGCTTGTTCGATGTCGTCGTCGAGTCGAGCAAGGTCGGCCTGCGCAAGCCCGACCCGCGCTTCTACCGGCTCGCGTGCGACCAGCTCGGGGTCGAGCCGGCTGCGTGCGTGTTCCTCGACGATCTGGGGATCAACCTCAAGCCGGCCAAGGCGATGGGCATGACCACCATCAAGGTCGTCGACCCCGTGGTCGCCGTCGACGAGCTCGAAGCGGCGGTCGGGTTCGCGCTGCGGTAGCTGGTGCGCTATCACGGTCCCGACAGCGAGGAGCGAAACGATGAGTCTGAAGTTCGGGCTGGCATTTGCCAGCAGCGTCGGGACCGACGCCGTCTCGGCGCTCGAGATCGCGCGTGTGGCCGAGTCGGTGGGCTTCGAGTCGGTCTGGGGCGGCGAGCACGTCGTCTTCCCCACGTCGATCGAGTCGGTGTATCCCTACACCGCCGACGGCGAGGTCCCGGCAACACCCGACACCCCCATTCCCGATCCGCTGATCTGGCTCGCCTACGTGGCAGCCGCCGCCCCCACCGTGCGGCTGGGGACGTGCATCCTGATCCTCCCGCAACGCAATCCGCTGGTCCTGGCCAAGGAGCTGGCCACGCTCGATCACCTCAGCGAAGGTCGGGTGGAGCTGGGCATCGGGGTGGGATGGATGAAGGAGGAGTTCGACGCCCTCGGCGTGCCGTGGCAGCGGCGCGGGGCGCGGACCGACGAGTACGTCGATGTGCTGCGGGCCGTGTGGTCCGGCTCACACGTCGAGTTCCACGGCGAGTTCGTCGACTTCGACCCGCTGACCTGCACGCCGCGCCCGGTGCAGGGTGGGAACATCCCGCTCCTGGTCGGAGGCGACACGCCCGCTGCCGTCAGGCGAGCCGCTCGGCTGGCCGACGGCTACTTTCCCGGCGAGGCCGACCCCGGCAAGCTCGCCGAGCTGATCGCCGCGGTGCGGGCCGAGTGCACCGCGCAGGAGCGCGACCCCGACAGCCTCGAGATCAACGCCATGTTCGGCGAGCAGATGCTCGACCCGGTTGCCGGCGTCGAACAGATGCGGGAGCTCGGCGTGGGTCGGGTCATGGTGCCGGCGTTCTTCTTCGCGGGCGAGGGCGGCCTCGATCGTCTCCGTGAGCTCGGCGAGACCGTCGTCGCGCCGAACACCGCCTGAGCGTCGACTTCGCTGCGTCGGGTGCGGCTCGCTAGCGACGGCCGGGGTCGCGCAGCAGGGGCCGGGTGAGACAGGTGGGTCCGCCCTCGCACGGGATGCAGAGCTCGTCGGCACGGAACACCGTCACGTCGCATCCGGCGCTGCGCATGAGGTCGACGGTGCGCGGGAAGCCATCGACGGCGATGCCGCGGCGGGGCCCGGTGGCCAACACGTTGACGCTGAGCCCGGCGCTCGCTTCGAGCTCGTCGGTGGGGGCGTGGAGGAGGTCGTACCCCATGTCGACCATCACCTGGTGGAGTGCGATGGGCATCAGCTCGGCATGGACCAGCGCGAGATCGGTGTCGAGTGGATTGACGACCGACATCAGGTGGAGGCAGGCGTCGGGTCCCCGGAAGTAGGGCAGGTCGTACGGGGTGACCTCGATGTGGATCGATTCGACGATGGCGACGAGCTGATCGATGCCGGCCTGGTTGGTGCGGAAACCGCGGCCGACAGCGAGCGTCGCCGGGTCGAGCCAGAGGCAGTCGCCGCCCTCGACGGTGCCGGGTGCGGTGATCGTGCCGATGATCGGGATGTCGTGGGCCCGGTAGAACGACCGGTGGAGCTCGGCTTCGCCGGATCGCAACGGCTTGCCCGGTCGGAGCACGATCGCTCCGGCCGGTGTCATGATCGACGGGTCGTAGGTGAAGATCGAGTCGGCCAGGTCGTCGTCGCCGTCCGGCAACCAGACGATCTCGGCGCCGCTCGCGGCCACGAGCTCGGCGAACGTGCGGTATTGGTGGCCGAGCGCATCGGGGTCGAGGGGCTTCGCGTAGTGCCACCGTTCGTGGTCGGCGGCGAGAATCGCACCCGGCGCCCGCATGGCAACGCAACGAAGCGGGCCGGTCATGGTGTCGACGCCATGACCCGCACCCGGCGTCAGGGTCACTCGTTGCCCTGCGCCCGGTCGAGCTCGGCGCTGTCGGTGCGGAGCAGCTCCCTGGCGGCATCGAGTGTGATGGCGGTGCAGAACTCGCCGTGCAGGTTGGCGACCGTCATGGCGTGCACGAGCTCGGGGTCGTGATCGGCGCCGTCGAAACCCGGCCGGTTGGTCGCCGCGCAGCAGTCGGGCACGAGGTAGGTGTCGAAGCCGAGATTGCCGGCCATGCGGACGGTGGTCTCCACGCACATGTTCGTGAAGAACCCCACCGCGACGAGCCGCGAGATGCCGGCTCGGCGCAGGTCGTCCTCGAGCGAGGTGCCGATGAAGCCGCTGTTCACGTCCTTGTCGACGACGATGTCGTCGGGTCGGGGCTCGAACCCGGGCTTCTGGTCGCCGGTCGACAACGAGAACTTCAGCGGTGAACCCGCCTCGCGGGAGTCGTGGCGGGTGAACGCAACCCGACGGCCGGCGGCGCGCCAGTCGCCCAGGAGGTCGAGCATGTCGGCCTCGGCATCGGGGTTGTTGCGACGCCCGGTCGGCCCGCCGTAATACTCCAGCACGTCGACGCCGTTCTGGACGTCGATCACGAGCAGCGCCGCGTCGTCGCCGAACCGTCCAATCATCGACGGGACGTTACCAGCGCCGAGAACACCGACCGGCGAGCAAGCAACTCGCGGAGCTGGACAAGACCGGGTCCGAGGCCGCGGTCAGCCGAGGGTGAGGGCTCGGTCGATGATCTGCCCCTGCTCCTGGGCGTGGATCTTGGCGCTGCCGGTGGCCGGGCTGCCCGACTCGTAGCGGCTGATGCGGCTGATCCGGTGGGTGAGCTCGTGGGCCTCGTAGAACCTGCCCTTGACGAAGTTCCACGACCCCATGTTCTCGGGCTCCTCCTGGAGCCACACGAGGTCGATCGTCTTCGTGTACCGCTCGAGGGCCGCGGCGATCTGTTCGGCCGGCCACGGGAAGAGCTGCTCGATCCGCACGACGGCCACCGGGACGTCACGCTTGTTGCGCTCGTCGATGAGCTCGGGGCCGATCTTGCCGGTCGTGAACACGACCCGCTCGACATCGGCCGGCTCGACGGCACGGTCGTCGATGACCTCCTGGAACGTGTGGTCGGTGAGGCGGTTGACGAGCGACTGCGAGCTCTTGGCCCGCAACAACGACTTCGGTGTGAGCAACACCAGGGGTTTACGGACGTCGCGTTTCATCTGGCGCCGGAGCACGTGGAAGTACTGGGCGGCGGTGGTTGCGTTGACCACCTGGATGTTGTCCTCGGCCGCGAGCAACAAGAAGCGCTCGATGCGCCCTGACGAGTGCTCGGGGCCCTGACCCTCGTAGCCGTGGGGCAACAACATCACCAGGCCCGATGTCTGGTTCCACTTGTCCTCGGCCGCGACGATGAACTGGTCGATGATGATCTGGGCGCCGTTCATGAAGTCGCCGAACTGGGCCTCCCACATGACGAGCGCGTCGGGGTTCTCGACCGAGTAGCCGTACTCGAAACCGAGGGCGGCGTACTCCGACAGCAGCGAGTCGTAGATCCAGAGATTCGTGTCCTCCGCGCACAGGGTCGACAACGGCATGTGCTCGCGGCCCGATTCGAAGCACACGAGCGTCGAGTGACGGTGCGAGAACGTGCCCCGACGCGAATCCTGGCCGGCGAGGCGGATCGAGTGACCTTCCTGGAGCAGCGTGCCGAACGCCAGCGCTTCCGCCAGCGCCCAGTCGACACGGCCGTCGCGGAACATCTTCTCGCGGGTCTCGAACTGCTTCGCGAGCTTCGGGTGGACGAGGAAGTCCTCGTCGGGTGCACGGAACAACGGCGCGAAGGCCCGTTCGAGCGCATCCTGGGTGACGGCCGTGTCGGCCGAGGGCAGGACGCCGATGGCGGGTGCGGGGGCCCTGGCGACGAGGCCCGGTTGGGGCGCACTCCCTCGGGTCGCTTCGAGCGCGGCCTGGAGCCCGTCCTGGAAGGCCTGGGTGGCGGCCTCGGCGTCCTCGTCGGTGATGTCGCCTCGTTTGACCAGCGCGTCGAGGTAGAGCCGACGAACCGACGGGTGCTCGTCGATCTTGCGGTACATCAGCGGCTGGGTGTAGCTGGGGTCGTCGCCCTCGTTGTGACCTTGGCGCCGGTAGCACCACATGTCGATGACGACGTCCTTGTTGAACTGCTGGCGGTACTCGAACGCGAGGTGGGCGACCCAGCTGCATGCTTCGGGATCGTCGCCGTTCACGTGGAAGATGGGCGCCTGCACCGTGCGGGCCACGTCGGTCGGATAGGTGCTCGATCGGGCGGCGTCAGGACTCGTGGTGAAGCCGAGCTGGTTGTTGATGATGAGGTGGATCGTGCCACCGACCTTGTAGCCGCGGATCTGCGACATCGACAGCGTCTCGCCGACGACACCCTGTCCGGCGAAGGCGGCGTCGCCGTGGATGAGTATCGGCACGACCGGGTAGCGCCCTGGTGGATCGATCTGGTCCATGCGCGCTCGTGCGATGCCGGCCACCACGGGGTCGACGGCCTCGAGGTGTGACGGGTTGGCCGCCAGATCGACCGGGATGGTGTTCCCGCTGCGGCTGGTGAAGGTTCCCGTCTGGCCGAGGTGGTACTTCACGTCGCCGCTGCCCTGGATCGCGTCGACTTCGACCGGCGCCTCGAACTCGTTGAAGAGCTGCCCGTACTCCTTGCCGACGATGTTCACGAGCACGTTCAGGCGACCGCGATGGGCCATGCCGACGACGGCCGAGTGCATGTTCATGTCGGCCGCGTCGCTGAGGAGCGCATCGAGAACGGGGATCGCGCTCTCGGCGCCCTCGATGCCGAAGCGCTTCTGGCCGACGTATTTCGTCGCGAGGAATCGTTCGAGGCTCTCGGCGTGGGTGAGCCGGTCGAGGATGTGGAGCTTCTCGTCGAGCTCGATGACGTGGCCGACCCCTTCGAGGTGATGCTGGATCCAGCGCTTCTCCTCGAGATCCTGGACGTGCATGTACTCGACACCGACCGTGCGGCAGTAGGCGTCGCGCATCGTGCCCAGGATGTCGCTCAGCTTCATCCTGATCGACCCGCCGGCGGGGGCTTCGGTGCCGGTGAGACCGCTGGCGAGAAACTCGCGTTCGAGGTCCCAGATCGTGAGCCCGAACGTCGCCGGGTCGAGCTCGGAGTGCATCTGGCGCTCCTTGAGCCCGAGCGGGTCGAGGTCGGCGATGAGGTGACCGCGAACGCGATAGAGGTGCACGAGGGTGTTGACCTGGGCCTGTTTCTCGAGCATCGCCTGCTCGCGGTCGGCCGGCATGTTGTCCATGCGCCACTTCACGGCCTCGTAGGGCACGCCGATCGATGCGAGGGCGTCGACATAGAAGTCGTTCTCGCCGAGGAGGAGCTCGTGCACCTTCCGGAGGAACAGCCCGGACTCGGCTCCCTGGATGATGCGATGGTCGTAGGTCGACGAGAGGGTCATGACCTTCGAGACACCCAGCTCGGCGATCGTCTGGGGCGCAGCCGCCTGGAATTCGGTGGGATAGCCGAGCGCGCCGACGCCGACGATGAGACCCTGTCCGGCCATGAGCCGCGGCACCGACTGCACCGTGCCGATCGTGCCGGGGTTCGTCAGGCTCACCGTCGTGCCGACGAAATCGGCCGGTGACAGGGCGTTGGCCCTGACCTTGCGGATGAGCTCCTCGTAGACGGTCACGAACTCGCGGAACTCGAGGGTGTCGGCGTCGCGGATGCATGGGACCAGCAGCGTTCTGGATCCGTCCGACTTCTGCATGTCGACGGCGACGCCGAGTCCGACATGGTCGTGGCGGACCAGTCGGGGCGTGCCATCGGCACCCTCGAGGTAGCTGGCGTTCATGGCCGGCATGTGATCGGCGATGGCCCGGACGACGGCGTAGCCGATGAGGTGGGTGAACGACACCTTGCCGCCCCGGGTTCGGCCCAGGTACCCGTTGATGATCTGGCGGTTGACCTCGAGGAGCCGGGCCGGTACCTCCCGGAAGCTGGTCGCGGTGGGGACCGCGATGCTCGCTTCCATGTTGGCCACGATCCGTGCCGCCGCACCCCGCAGCGGGACGCCCGGTTCGGGTGCAGGCGGCTCGGGCGCCGGTTCGGGCGACGTAACCGGTTCGGGTTCAGGCGGCTCGGGCGCCGGTTCGGGCGCTCGTGGCGCGGTGGCCGGCTCGGGCGACGCAACCGGTTCGGGCGCTCGTGGCGCGGGAACAGGTGGTAGCGGCAGGCCGGGTGAACGCGGTGTCGGCGGTGGGGCGACGGGCACCGGTGGTGAGGGGAGCAGTTCGGCGGTGACCGGTTCCGGTGGTGGCGGGAGCAGTTCGGCGGTGACCGGTTCCGGTGGTGGGGGGAGCA
>JAOTZB010000141.1 GCA_029861625.1 Acidimicrobiia bacterium | reverse complement strand
ACACGATGCCACCACCGATGCCGAGATCGTCAATCCGCTCGACGTCGGTCCTGCGTCGATCAGCATGAACATCGACGAGCTGGCGAGCACGTCCGGTCTCACGAGGGTCCAGCTCAAAGCACTCGAGGACGCCGGCGTGGTCGTGGGCAGGCAGGTCGGGGGAGCAACCATCTACGACGACGACGCGCTCCTCGTCACCCGAGCGTCCGCAGGTTTGCTCGAGATGGGGCTCGAGGTCCGTCATCTTCGCTCGTACAAGGTCGCAGCAGAACGCGAGGCGGGCGTCCTCGAGCAGCTGCTCGCAGCGCAGGCCCATAACCGCAGTCCCGAAGCCCGACACCAGACGACGCAGGCGCTCGGGAAGCTCGTCATCCTGGGCGAAGAGCTTCGTCGGGCGATGCTGCGGCGGTCTCTTCGCGGTTCGATCATCCACTGATCCGGCGTGGATCCGGCGTGCGAGACGAATGTCGGGCGCGACAGCTAGGGTCGGGTCGTGATCGAGATGGAGCTGATCGGCGTCCGGGTCGAGATGCGCACGAACCAACCGATCGTGTTGCTGCGAGAGACCGTCGACGGCGGCAGGATTCTGCCGATCTTCATCGGTGGCGCCGAGGCGACAGCGATATCGCTCGCGCTCGAGGGCGTGCAGCCGCCCCGTCCGATGACCCACGACCTCTTCGTCGATGTGATCGAGTCGGTCGGTGGGGGCGTCGAGCGTGTGCTCGTCACCGAGCTGCGCGACAAGACGTTCTACGCGGAGCTCGAGATCCGCACCGAGAGCGGAGTCAAAACCGTCTCGGCTCGACCGTCCGACAGCATCGCGCTGGCCGTTCGCACTGGTGCCGCGATCTTCGCCACCGAGGAAGTCCTCACCGAGGCGGCCTACGTCGACGATCCCGACAGCGACGACGGCGAGCAGGAAGAGGTCGTCGAGCAGTTCCGGGCGTTTCTCGACGACATCAACCCGGAGGACTTCGGGTCCTGAGCGGTGGGCGTCGCTCGTCGGTCGGCGAAACGCCAGGTCCGGGAGAAGTTGTCGGCTTTGCATTGACCAGCGCGCGCGGCGTCCGTACGCTGGACAGCCCACAGCGACGTAATTCCGTCACTGTGATCCCGCCAGCAGCCGGAGACGGATGAGATCATGACTGCAGCACGTGTCGAGGACTTCAGTGGGAAACGAGCGGCCGAGATCGTCGGCATCACCTACCGACAGCTCGACTACTGGGCGCGAACCGATCTGATCCGGCCGTCGGTCGCCGACGCGAAGGGCAGCGGGAGCCGCCGCCGCTACTCGTACCGCGACCTGCTCGAGCTGAAGGTCATCAAGAACCTGCTCGACGCCGGCATAAAGCTCGAATCGGTGCGCAAGGTGTTCTCCTACCTCCGGGAGAACCTCGGTGAGGACGTCGCGGCGGTGAACCTGGTGATCAGCGGCGAGCGGTCGGTGCTCGTTCACAGCGGCGAGGAGATCATCGACCTGCTCCAGAACGGCCAGGGCGTGCTCAACGTGTTGCCGCTCGGGAGCGTGAAGGAAGAGCTCGACGACGCAATCGTGGAGCTGCGCCCGTCCGACACGAGCTCGGCGAGCGCTCGCGAAGCCGTCGGTGGCTGACCCCTCGGGGGAGTCGCCACACCGCAGCCCCCTCCACGAGCTCCACGTCGACCTCGGCGCGAAGATCGTCCCCTTCGGTGGATGGGACATGCCACTGTCATACGACGCCGGCACGCTCGAGGAACACCGGCGATGCCGCACCGATGCGGTTGTCTTCGACGTCAGCCATCTGGGCACGGTGCGCGTGAGCGGGCCGAAGGCGCATGCGGTCCTCCAAGAGACGTTCACGAACGACCTCGAGCGCATCGAGCCCGGCCGCGCCCAATACACCCACCTGCTCGACCCCGACGATGCGTCGGTTCTCGACGACATCATCGTCTGGTGGCTCGACGCCGAGACCTTCGATGTCATGCCGAACGCGTCGAACACCGACCGCGTGACGGATGCCCTCGCCGCTGCCGATCACGTCACCGAGATGACCAGCACGCGGGCAATTCTCGCAGTGCAGGGCCCGGCGGCCCGTGAGCGGCTGGCTGCCATCTCGCCGGAGGCCGCCGAGGTCGGTCGGTTCCGCGTCGAATCGTTCGACTGGCGCGGCACCGCGTGTCTGGTCGCCGGAACGGGGTACACGGGCGAGGACGGTGTCGAGCTCGCCGTTCCGCTGGCGGTGGCCGAAGAGGTGTGGAGCGCAGTTGTCCGTGTCGGCATCATGCCCGCCGGCCTCGGCGCCCGCGACACCTTGCGACTCGAGGCCGGTCTCCCGCTGCACGGGCACGAGCTCGGTCCCGGCATCACGCCGCTCCAGGCCGGCCTCGGCTGGGTGGTCCGGTGGGACAAGCCCGAGTTCCGCGGCCGGGCCCCGCTCGCGGCCGAACGCGATGCGGGTGTGTCCCGGCGCCTGGCCGGCCTGATGGTCGAGGGAAGACGGCCACCCCGCGGCGGTCAGCTCGTCGTCCGTGGCGACGACGTCATCGGCGAGGTCACGAGCGGCAACTTCTCACCGACGCTCGAGCGGGGGATAGCGATGGCGTTCCTCCCGCCCGATGTCGAGATCGGGGGCATCGTCGACATCGACATGCGCGGCACGCGTACGGCGGCCGAGATCGTCGCGATGCCCTTCGTCGGTCGCTGAGGGCGCCCGCAAGCCCTTCGTCGGTCGCTGAGGGCGCCCGCAAGCCCTCCCTTAGAGCGTCGCCGCGGCCTCGAGGACATCGCCCTCGGGGATCTCGCCCACCCAGCCGGCGATGAGCGCGCCGTTGCGGTCGAGCAGGCGGCCCTGGGGCTGGCCGGTGATGCCGAGCTCGATCCATGACTCGAAGCTGGCGTCCCAGACCATCGGGAACGACGTGGTACCGGTGTTCTCGATGAAGTCGATGGCGAGGTCGTAGTCGTCCTGCGCCCCGAGCCCGATGACCTGGACTTCGTCTGCGTGATCTCGAGCGAACTGCTCGACGGCCGGGCCCTCCCGGCGACAAGTCGGTCAATGAGGGGCCCAGAACCACAACACGATGGGTCGGTCGCTGGGCGCGAAGCTCGTGAGATTGACGGTGTCGCCAGTGGCGAGATCGATCACGTCGACATCGGGGAGGTCACTCGGCGCCGCCTCCTGCTCGCTCGAGGCCTCGGAAGGTTCGGCCGGACTCGATTCGGCCGAACCGGGCTGCTCGGCGGTCGACGGCTCGGCGGCGACCGCCGAATCACCGGTGCCGGAGCCGCCCGGGGACGAACAAGCGCCCGCGGCGAGCACCAGGGTGATCGCAGCAGCGGCGAAACGAACGAAGGGCACGGCAACTCCTAGCAGCGAGAGCATTCGGGAACGCAACGCCTGTCCGCCGCAGATCGTTCCCGTGCGGCCAATCCTATGCGCCCCGGCGCCGCGATCCCGCCCGGCCCGTCCTGGCTCAGGCGATGGGCGGCAACAGGTCGATGGCCCGGTGGCGGAGGAGATGGTCGGCGAGCACGAGGCAGGTCATGGCCTCGACCATCGGTACGGCCCGGGGCAGCACACACGGATCGTGTCGACCACGGGCCGCCAGCTCGACCGCATTGCCGGCAGAGTCGACGGTGTCCTGCGGAGAGGAGATTGTGGCCGTCGGCTTGAACGCGGTCCGGAAACGAAGATCCTCGCCGTTCGATATCCCGCCCTGAACACCGCCGCTGTGATTCGTCGTCGTTCGCGGGCGGCCGCCGTCGCCCGGCTCGAACGGGTCGTTGTGCTCGAGGCCGGTCATACGCGTCGCGGCGAACCCGCTGCCGATCTCGAACCCCTTCGTCGCCGGGAGCGAGAGCATGGCCGAGCCGAGATCGGCTTCGAGCTTGTGGAAGACCGGCTCACCGAGCCCCACCGGCATGTTGCGCACGACGCATGCGACGACACCACCGAGCGAGTCTCCGTCGCGCCGCGCCTGTTCTATCGCCGTCGTCATCGCGGCCGCCGCCGCCGGATCGGGACAGCGGGTCGGGTCGGCCTCGATGTCGTCGCGGGTGACGGTGGCACCGTCGATCGTTGCGTCGGTGTGATGCACCGCCTGTACCCACGCCAGCACCTCGACATCGGCCGCGGTCGCGAGGAGCTTCCGTGCGATCGCTCCGGCGGCGACGCGGCCTATGGTCTCACGAGCGCTGGCCCGACCGCCGCCCTTCCAGTTCCGGATGCCGTATTTCGCGTCGGTCGTGTAGTCGGCGTGCGAGGGGCGGTAGACGTCCTTCAGGTGGTCGTAGGAATCCGAACGGGCGTCGGTGTTCCGCACCAGCATCGCGATCGGCGAACCGAGGGTGTGGCCCTCGAAGATCCCCGACAGGATCTCGACGGTGTCGGCCTCGTCCCGCTGGGTGACCAGCCGGCTCTGGCCGGGCCGTCGGCGGTCGAGGTCGGCCTGGATGTCGCCGACCTCGATGGCGAGCCGCGGCGGACACCCGTCGACGACGACACCCACGCCCCCGCCGTGGGACTCACCGAACGTGGTGATGCGGAACAGCGTGCCCGACGAACTGGTCATGGGGCGTCACGATAGAGGCTGGTGTGAATCGTGGAGCCGGATACGGACGCGTTTGTTGCCCTTTCCCTTCGACTCCGTCTTGACGACCTCGAATCGCCCGACCGACCCGGTCGCCGCGACGTGCGTCCCGCCGTCGGCCTGCTTGTCGAGCCCCACGATGTCGACGACGCGGATCTCGGTGACCGACTCGGGGATGAGGTTCACCTTTGTCCGGATCAGATCCTCGTCGGCGAGCGCCGTGTCGCGGGGCAGGAACGAGACCTCTATCGGCCGATCGGCCGCGATCTCGACGTTGACGAGGTTCTCGACTCTGGACGCGAAGTCGTCGGGTAGGGGATCGAACTCGAAGTCCATGCGCGCCGCCAGCGGCGACATGTTCCCGCCGGTGACGCTGCGCCCCCACTCGTTCCAGATGACCCCACACAGGATGTGCAGGGCGGTGTGCGTGCGCATGAGCTGATGGCGACGTTCCCAGTCGAGGTGGCCGGTCACCGAGGCACCGATCGGGGGCAGGTCGCCTTCGAGGCCGTGCCACACGTCGGCACCGAGGGACTTCACCTCGATGACGGCCACCTCGGTTTCGCCGTGCTCGAGACGGCCGGTGTCGTGGGGCTGACCACCGCCGACTGGATAGAAGACGGTGCGGTCCAAGACGACGCCCCGATCGATGTGTGCCGTGACCTCGGCGTTCATGGAGCGGAGCTGGGCGTCGCGGAGATACAGACGGTCGGTAGCCATGCCGGGAGTCTCGCACGGCGCGGCGCCGACTTGTGGCCCACACGACCGGTCGGCGAATCTGACCGTCGTGGAGTGGCCGGATCTGAACATCGCCGACGCATGGGACGCCATTACCGAGGTCATCCCGGAGGCGGACGCCGTGGTGTGCGGCGATGAGCATCGATCGTGGTACGAGTTCGAGCGACGGGCAGACGCCATGGCCGCGTCGTGGGCGTCGCGGGGTATCGGGCGAGGGTCGAAGGTGGGGCTCTACCTGCCGAACTGCATCGAGTACCTCGAGGCGCAGTACGCCGCCTTCAAGCTGGGCGCTGTCGCCTGCAACGTCAACTACCGCTACACCGCCGACGAGCTGCGCTACCTGCTCGAGAACGCCGATGCCGAGGCGATCGTCTTCGCGAGCCACCTGGCCGATCGCGTCGCCGCGGTCTGCGACGGGCTACCGGATCTCGGCTTGTTGGTCCAGGTCGGGGGCGATCCCGGGCCCGGCTTCGTCACGTTCGATGCGCTCATCGGCGAGAATCACGGCCCGGCGCCGGCCACGGGGCGCAGCGGCGATGACCTCTGGTTCTTGTACACCGGCGGGACGACCGGCATGCCGAAGGCGGTCATGTGGCCCCACTCGTCGCTCTTCGGCACCATGCGGCCGCACTTCGACGGGCTGCGGCTCCCGTATCCGGAGACGGCCGCGACCGCCTCGGCCAATGTGGTGAACATCCACGAGCGGGGCAAGGTCACCCGTCAGCTCACCGGAGCCCCGCTGATGCACGGCACCGCGAGTCTCGCGGCGATGGCGACACTCACCCAGGGTGGTTGCGTCCTGATGACATCGTCGCCGTCGTTCGACGCCGACGAGTTCTGGGAGATGACACAGCGCGAGCGGGTCACGAACCTCGTCATCGTCGGCGATGTCTTCGCCCGCCCGATGGTCGATTCCCTCCAACGTGCCGAATCGAGCGGCGCGCCCTACGACATCGACTCGCTGCGGCTCGTGCTGTCGTCGGGGGTGATGTGGAGCGCGCCGCTGAAGGAAGCGCTCCGAGAGTTCAAGCCCGGGCTGGTGCTCGTGGACTCGCTGGGGTCGTCGGAGGCCACGAATCTCGGTAGCGATGTCGTCCGCGGCGGTGATGCGCCGAGAACCGCGCGCTTCCGGCTCAGCGACGACGCGCAGGTCTTCACCGAGGCAGAGAAGCCGGTCGTGCCGGGTTCCGGTGAGCGGGGACTGCTCGCGGTCGGCGGACCGCTGCCGATCGGCTACTACAAGGACCCCGTCAAGACCGCGGCGACCTACCGGACCATCGATGGCGTCCGGTGGTCGATGGCAGGTGACTGGGCCACCGTCGAGGCCGACGGCACCATCACGCTCCTCGGCCGCGGTTCGGGCTGCATCAACACAGGAGGTGAGAAGGTCTACCCCGAAGAGGTGGAGGAGACGTTGAAGCTGCACGACGATGTCGTCGACTGCAACGTCGTCGGGCTGCCCGACGAGCGATGGGGACAGCGGGTCACGGCGGTGGTCGAAGTGCGCGCCGGGTCATCGGTCAGCGACGACGCAATCGTGGATCATGCCCGTGAGCTGATCTCCGGCTACAAGCTGCCCAAGCAGATCGTCCGGGTGCCACGCCTCCATCGCGGCCCCAACGGCAAGAGCGACTATCGCTGGGCGCTCAGGGTGGCGGAGGCGGAGGCGCTGGCGGAGGACTGAGTCGCCGCGAGTCCGGCGGCTCGCCGGTGACCATTGCTCGCAGCCGGCGGAGCAGCGTCGGCGCGGGGTTGGCGTCCAGGGCCGCCTCGATCGTTCGATCGACCTCGGACCGTTCGGCGGATGCCGGCTGGCTCGGCGCGAATGCCGCGCGGTCGATCACCGGTGTGACCCGGCCGACATCGAGCCCGACGAGTGGTCCGTCGGCGAGGGCCGCGACGTAGGCACCGAACGACTCACCCACATGACGGGGTCGACCGCGGCGAAGGCCTGCATCGTGGAGCCGGTCGACGGTGGCTGCCAACCACGGCAGCGCGACCAGGCCGCGGCGACGCGCCCACCTCTGCACGGCCAGGAACGTGGCGGCACCCAACGCGAGCGCCCCCACGACGAACGGCCAGCTCGCTGCCAGCACGGCCCGCGTTCTCGACTGCCATGACGACCCGCCGGCTCCGAGCAGGGGCAGGTCGGCGGTGGGTGAGAACGGCTGCCACCCGATGCCGGGAAACCACACCTCCACCCACGGATGGATGTCCCTGGCATGGACGACCCAGTTGCCGCTCGTCAGGCTCCGCGAGCCGGGCAGGTAGCCGATGACGACCCGAGCAGGAATGCCCTGGGCTCTGGCCATCAGTGCCATGAGCGTCGTTGCTCCCTCGGGAGAGGCGGCACGGCTGAGCAACATCGACTCGACGAAGTCGACGTCATACGACGGCGACACCTCGGCGTCGATGGTGATGTTGTCCGCGATCCAAGCCTGAATGGCCAGGACGGTGTCGTAGGTGGTGCTGGATCCCGGGTCGAAGCTCGCCAGTGCATTTCGGGCGGCGATGGTCACCTCGGTCAGTCCGATCACCTGCGATTCGACGTCGCTCGGGAGGGTGTCGAGCAGCCGCGCATCGTGTCGCGGTAGGGCGAGAGCCTCGGCGGTTACGATCGGCTGCTCGCTGCTGAGCGTGTAGGAGGCGCCCTGGCCGAGGGAAGCGGCGATGAGGTCCGCTTCGGGTGTCACGCCGAGGATGGTCTCGTCGAGCGCGACATCGAGCGCTCCCGGCGCGGCCGGGGCGAAGCTCGACCACCAGCGGTCGATCGTGACGCGTTGGTCGAGCTCGCGGTGTTCGACGGTGAGCGGGTCCCAGCCCGCGGTCGGAGCAGTATCTGCGGCAGGCTGGCCCGGATCGGTGTGGATCGACGGCAGCCAGAGCGAACCCGTCCACGACGTGAAGGTGCGCACCCGCCAGACCGTCAGGCCGTCGGCATCGACCTCGAAGACCTCGGGGTTGTCGGCGGGGGTGAGCGGGACCCGCGGGTCGAAGCCCCAACCGGCTGTGAAGAAGTCGAAGGGTGCCGAGTAGCTGAGCTGGTCCCCGATGGCGCCGGCAGACACCTCCGGAGGCCGATCGGGAAGGAAGAGGGCGGTGAACGCCCCCAGTGCGACGACGACTGCCGCAACCGTGGCCAGGTGACGGGTCGTCGTCCGACTCGACGCGGATCGGGCGACGCCGCGGTGCGGTGGGTGAGCGAGCCGTCCGAGCGTGTACAGGCCGATGGCCGCAGCGCCGAGGGTGACGGGCAGTGGGACCCCGCGAACGGGCCCGGCGATGACGATGGCGGTGACGGCGAGCGCCACGGCCCGGGCGGCTCCCCGCGGCCCGGCCGCGCCGAACCCGAGGAATGCCGCCAGGGCGACGACCAGCGCTCGTCCCCCGCTCGGTGTCGAGATGTCGATCACGCCCCGACCGGACAGGAGGAAGAGCACGAGCGTCACGTTGAGGGCGAGCAGCGCTGTGATCCGTCGCTGGCGGGCGGTGGCTCGTCGACCGAGCAGGTGCGAGGCGACCAGGACGGTCGAGAGGACCACCTGGAGCGTCGTGTCGGTCCCCTGACCGAACCCGACGACGGCAGCCGCGACCGCGAGGAGCGCGAGCACCACGGCGGAGGTGACCGGGTCGGTGACGTCGTCGGCGTGGTCGGCGGAGGCCGGAGAGGACTTCATCGTCGCCATCCCGACTCCAGCTCGCCCAGCACGAACATCGGCCCGCTGACCGAGTCGAGTCGCCCCGGCACCGCCCGAGCGAGGCGGCTGAGGAGATCCTCGGGTCCGGTGACCGGTCGCTCGACGACGCGGGTGATGCTCGGGATCCGGGAGACGTACCGGGTGGCAGCGCGGGGCGCCACGACGACCGGTGACACGGTTGGCTCGTCGGTCTCGACAGTCGCGAGGGAGATCCGATCGCCTCGGTGCCGGGCGGCGGTGACCAGCGCGGCACAGCGCTGGACGGCATGCGCGGAGGCGGCGGTGCCCGATATCAGCTCGAGCCCGATCCGGACCTCGCGGCTCGTCGTTCCCTCGAGCTCGCGCACCAGTAGCTCGCCGTGGCGGGCTGTTGCAGCCCAATGGACCATGCGTCGTGGGTCGCCGGGACGGTAGGGCCGCAGACTCCTGGTCTGTTCCCGACGGTCCGGGGCCGGATCGGTGAGCTCATCGAGCATCGAGATGGTCACAGGGTCATCGGCGGGGT
>JAOTZB010000440.1 GCA_029861625.1 Acidimicrobiia bacterium | reverse complement strand
CGCTCCGGCTGGCATCTCGGCCTGTCTCGGTGCTCTGGTTGCGGGTCCAGATCGGGTCCTCGAGGTCACCGGGTGCGACCTCGGCGTTCTCGAGCCCGAGCTCCTCGCCCTGATAGAGGAACGGCACACCGCCCAACGCGAACTCCAGCGTCGACAGGGCCAGGCTTCGGTCGAGCCCCATGGAGCCGCCTCCGTAGCGGCTCACGGATCGGGCCTGGTCGTGGTTGTTCAGGACCCACGACATGCGGTCCGGTACCGCCTCGTGCATTTCGCGGTGTGTCGCGACCAGCTCGACCGGATCCCATCCCGTCCAGCCCGGCCGCAGGAAGAACGCGGTGTCGAGCGCGCCGTCGACGGTGTAGCGGGCCATCTGTTCGGGGACCCAGTTGTTGACCTCGCCGATGAGTGCCGCACCGTAGGGCGCGACCACGTCGTGCCATCGCTCGTAGATCTCCACGGTCGCCGCCAGATGCAGGTCGTAGCGGTGCTCGTACGACTCGAAGACCGCGGTGGGGCCCATGTCGTCGGTGATCGGCCGTATCCGGGGGTTGTCGGGGTAGTCCGGGTGCTTGGCGAGTCCGTGGGCGACATCGATGCGGAAACCGTCGGCGCCGCGGTCGAGCCAGAAACGGAGGATGTCGTCGAAGGCATCCGCGACAGCTTCATTCTCCCAGTTCAGGTCGGGCTGTTCGGCGAGGAAGAGGTGGCAGTAGTACTGGCCGCTCGCCTCGTCGAGGGACCATGCCGGCCCGCCGAAGTGGCTGACCCAGTTGTTGGGCGGTCCGCCGTCGGCCGCCGGGTCCGCCCAGTGGTAGAAGTCCCGGTGGGGGCTGTCGGGCGACGAGATGGCATCGATGAACCACGGGTGCTGGGAGCTCGTGTGATTCGGGACGAGATCGACGATCACACGGAGGTCGAGCTCGCGTGCGCGGGCCACCAGCTTCTCGAAGTCCGCGATCGAGCCGTGCATCGCGGCGATGTCGGTGTAGTCGCTCACGTCGTAGCCGTGATCGAACCCCGGGGACGGGTAGAACGGCGTGATCCATATGGAATCTGCGCCGAGCCAGGCAACGTGTTCGAGTCGCTCGGCGATCCCGGTGAGATCGCCGATTCCGTCGCCGTTGCTGTCTGCGAACGATCGGATGTAGATCTCGTAGCCGACGGTGCCGAACCACCAGGGTGGCGCGGAGACGCGATCGGCACCATCGAGCGCCTCGGCACCGGTCGTCACACTCTCGGCCATGTTCTTCGCTCCGCCCCTCACGCCCCCATCGGTCACCGCGGCCCTCCAACCCATTGTAAGCGCTTTCAGGAGCCAGACCATAGCAACGAGATCCAGTCGTTGGTGCCGAAAATGCAGCACCACCCGATCTGGGCTCGAGCCGAGCCGCAGCGGTGCTGGAGTAGGGTCCCCGGTCGATGCTCGCCGTCGAGATCGCCGTCTTCGTCATGGGTGCCGTCGTCGTGCTCTGGGCCCTGTTCAGCGCGGTTCGAACCGTCGTCGTGCCCCGAGCCGAGCATGTGTTGTTGACCCGAGCCGTGTTCATCCCGATGCGGGCGGCCTTCGAGCTGATGGCCCGCGGGCGGAGGACCTTCGCCGGTCGCGACGCCGTGCTCGCTCGCTTCGCGCCACTCTCGTTGTTCGCGCTGGCCGCGTCCTGGGCCGTGGTCGTCATGGGGGGATTCACGGCAATGCTCTGGGCCACCGATGTCCGTCCCCTCCGGGTTGCGATCATCGAGAGCGGATCGTCGCTGACGACGCTCGGCTTCCGGACCAGCGACCGGTTCGCGGTGCAGGCCCTCCAGGTCGTGGAGGCGCTCATCGGGCTCGGTCTGATCGCGTTGATGATCAGCTTCCTGCCCACGATGTACAACTCATTCAGCCAACGCGAGCGAGCGGTTTCGCGGCTGTCGATTCGTGCGGGGACGCCGCCGACGCCATCGGAGATGATCCGGCGCGCGAGCGCAATCGGCTGGCTCGAGCGGCTCGAGCAGACGTGGGCCGAGTGGGAGGAGTGGTTCGTCGAGATCGAGGAGTCGCACACCTCGTACCCGGCGCTCGTGTTCTTCCGTTCGCCCGATCCGAGACGGTCGTGGGTGACCTCGGCCGGCGCCGCGCTCGACACGGCGGCGATGATGCTCTCGGCGGTCGACGTACCCGCATCACCACAGGCCGCACTCTGTCTTCGATCCGGGTTCACATCGCTCCGCTCGATCGCCCAGTTCTACGCCATCGACTTCGACTCCGACCCGGCGCCGCACGACTCGATCTCGATAGAGCCCGGCGAGTTCCATGCGGTGTTGGACGAGCTGGAGGCGGCGGGTGTCCCGTTGGTCACTGACCGTGAGCAGGCGTGGCGCGACTTCAAGGGATGGCGCGTGAACTACGACGCCGCGTTGATCGGCCTGTGCTCTCTCACGAGCCCGCCCGAGGGCGTGTGGTCCTCAGATCGGTCGGTCGGCTATCGACGGCCACCGCTGCGGCGACGTCGCCGTCAGCGGTGAGTCGGAGGTCACCAGCGATCTCGTCGACGAGAAGTCGCCTCC
>JAOTZB010000140.1 GCA_029861625.1 Acidimicrobiia bacterium | reverse complement strand
ACCGGTCGGCCGGCGTCACGCCTCGCTAGCTAGCTAGCGTCATACCGATGGACTCTCCGTCCGGGAAGGCTGAGGTGCTGGCTGCGATCCGCAGCGCCCTCGCGGCCGGTACCGATGTCGAGGAGCTGCTCGAACCGGCGATCCGCCACCTCCCCGACAGGGGCGACGCCACGGTTCTCGGTGCGAAGCTGCGAGTACTCCTGCAAGCAGAACCCGCGCAAGGCGGCTCCGAGAGCATTCGTCGCATCGCGGACCGGCTCGACCGGTTCGCCGCCGAACTGGTGGCCACGGCGACCGTCCTCGAGGACGAGGAGCTCACGGTGATCAGTGAGCAGGCCCGCGCGCGGCAGTTCGTTCCCGAACCATCGGTGCCTCGACAACTACCCCGCATTGCTCGATTCGGCCCAAAGGTTCACGCCCGCATCGACCGCGAACTCGTCGATCGCCGCGAGCTCCTCATCGGAGAAGGCCGTCTGTTCGAGAGCGCCGATGCACTCGGCGATCTGCTCCCACCGGCTGGCGCCGATCAGCGCCGAGGTGACCACATCGTCGCGAAGCACCCATGACAAGGCCATCTGGGCGAGCGACTGGCCCCGACCATCGGCGATCGAGCGAAGACCGCGCACCCGATCGATGTTCGCTTCGTTGACGAACGCGGGATCGAACGAATCGCCCTCGGCCGCCCGGGAATCGGCAGGAATGCCGTCGAGATACTTGTTGGTCAGCAGACCCTGGGCCAGCGGCGAGAACGCGATGCAGCCGATTCCCTCGGCCCGCAACACATCGGTCAGGCCACCCTCGATCCAGCGGTTCAACAATGAATACGACGGTTGATGGATCAGGCATGGCGTTCCCAAATCAGCCAACAGGGCGGCCGCCTCTCGGGTCTTCTCGGGGCCGTACGACGAGATCCCGGCGTACAGCGCCCGGCCGGAACGAACCGCCTGATCGAGCGCGCCCATCGTCTCCTCGAGCGGGGTGTTCGGGTCGACCCGATGCGAATAGAAGATGTCGACGTACTCGAGCTGCAGGCGCGCCAACGACTGATCCAGGCTGGCCAGCACGCTCTTTCTGGTGCCCCATTCGCCATAGGGGCCATCCCACATCAGGTAGCCGGCCTTGCTCGAGATCACCAGCTCATCCCGATAGGGGGCCAGATCGCCGGCTAGCAATGTGCCGAAGTTCGTCTCGGCCGAGCCGGGCGGAGGGCCGTAATTGTTGGCCAGGTCGAAATGGGTGATGCCGGCGTCGAAGGAGTTGAGGATCATCGAGCGGGCCTCGGCCGACAGCGAAGGTCCACCGAAGTTTTGCCACAGCCCGAGGGAGATCCTCGGGAGCCTCAACCCCCTCGTGCCGCACCGGGCATAACTCATCGTGTCGTATCGGTTGGCGGCGGGTTCGTACATGTCGCCTTTCTACCAGCAGCGAGCCGACCGCCCGCAGAACTACGCTCGGCTCATGATCGCCCCCGACAGACAGCTCGACCGGAAGCTCGACAACATTCGCGCCGGTCTCTACACGCCCGCCGACTTCATCGTCGCCGACGCCAAGGACGGCGACATGGCCTTCGGACTCCAGGCGCCTGGCCCGAATCCCGACGGCACGCTCAAGACCAAGCCCGAGTACCTCGACGCCATGACCACGATGACCGAGTCGGGCCTCGTCGACGTCATGTTGCTCTCGGCGTCATCGGCCGAGACGCTCACGCAGCGGGGCGTGTTCGAGCACTCCGTGGCGACGCCGGCGGTGCGGATGAACGACACGACCGACATCTGGATGGCACGCGGGTCGAGCTATCGAGAGCACCCGTCGGCGCCCTTTTCGACCGCGGACATCGACTTGGTTTCGAGCTTCTGCAATCTCGGCCTGTACTCCATGACCTTCTCGAACGATCTCGAGGCCGACCGGGCCAGCCTCGAGGCCTATCGAAACTTCAGGCACACCATCCGCCCCTACGGTTTCCGGCACTTCCTCGAGGTCTTCAACCCCGCCTTCGACATCGGGATCCCCGACGACGCGCTCGGCGACTACGTGAACGACATGATCATCAAGGCCATCGCGGGAGTCATCTCGAGGGATGCACCCCAGTTCCTGAAAATCCAGTTCAACGGAGCCAAGGCCATGTCCGAGCTCGCCTCGTACGACCCCGAGAACCTCATCGTCGGCATCCTCGGAGGGGCGAAGGGCACCACTCGCGACACCTTCGAGCTGGCCCATCAGGCCGAGCAGTCGGGCGCCCGAGTGGCGCTGTTCGGACGCAAGATCAACCTGTCGGAAGCACCGGTCGAGCTCATCCGGCTCATGCGGGCAACGATCGAGCAGGAGCTCTCACCGACCCAAGCCGTGGAGCGCTATCACGAGCACCTCGGCGAACACGGGATGACGCCGCACCGGGCGCTCGAGGACGACCTCCAGATCACCGAACTGGTGCTCGAATCGTGAATCAGCGTGAGCGATTCGTGCCGGAGGGCCCGCGGATCGTGATCGAGGCGCTCCGGTCGTGAGCGGACAGCGGCGCGGGTTCGTCTGTGGTGGCTCCTGGGCCCTCGACCGCATCAAGATCGTCGACCACTGGCCAGTCGAAGAGAAGCTGGCCCGTATCACCGGCACCGACCAGCAGGGCGGCGGTTCCGCGCACAACTTCGGCGTCGACATGCGCAAACTCGACCCGACGATGCCGGTCGACGCCATCGGCCTGTTTGGCGATGACCCCGACGGCGACTTCCTGTACGACCGAGCCGCCGAGGTCGGCATCGACACGACCCAACTCCACCGCACCGGCGACGCGGTCACGTCCTACACCGACGTCATGACGGTAGCCGACTCCGGCAAACGGACCTTCTTCCATCATCCGGGAACCAGCGATCTGCTGACACCCGACCACTTCGACTTCACCTCGACCACCTGCCGCATCCTGCATCTGGGCCTGCTCGGGATCCATCGACGCATGGACGCCCCATGGGCGGGCGACGCCAACGGCTGGGTCACGGTGTTGAAGCACGCCAAGGCGGCGGGGCTCGACACCAATCTCGAGCTCGTGTCGATCGAGAGCGATCGGCTTCGCCAGATCTCTCGGCCGTGTCTGCCCTATGCCGACACGCTGATCGCGAACGACCACGAGATCGGCAGCGTCGCATCCGTCGCCACAGTCGTCGATGGACGAACCGACCCGGACCGATGCCGGCAAGCCGCGTTGGCCGTTCTGGGCGAAGGAGCACTGCGACTGGTCGCGGTTCACTTCCCCGAAGGTGCGATCTGTGCGACCCGAGATGGCGAGGTGTTCGAGAGTTCGTCAGTAGCGGTGCCCGTCGACGAGATCGGCAGCACCGTCGGCGCCGGTGACGCCTTTGCCGCCGGGATGCTCTACGCCGTGCACGAGGGCTGGCCCATCCGCAATGCCATGGAACTCGCCCACGCCACGGCTGCCATGAGTCTCCGGTCGCGAACGACGGTCGGGTCGGTCGAAGATGTCGACACCTGTCTCGAGTCGGCCGGGTTCACCCGCCCGTAGGTCAGCTCGAGGGTTGTCGCAGTTCCTGGCCGTTCGACCTCCAGAGTTGACCGGTGTAGATTCTGCGGTCACAAATGCAATGTGATCCTCAGGAGGGACCAACACGATGCTTGAACGCCGAGCGAGTCTTCGCTTGCTGGCTGTATTGGCAGCGATTTTGCTGATCATGACAGCCTGCGGCTCCGATGACGACGCGACCGACACGAGTGGAGATTCCGGCGACTCCGGTGATTCGGGTGATTCCGGCGATACCGTCGCCGTCTCACTGATCACCAAGGACAGCACCAACGCCTTCTTCGTCGCCATGCAGGAGGGTGCCAGGGAGAAGGCCGCCGAACTCGGGGTCGACCTGACGGTCGGATCCGGACAGGAAGAAGGCGACGACCAAGGTCAGATCGACCTGATCGAGAACGCCATCGCCGCCGGCCAGGACGGCATCCTGATCACCCCGATGTCGGTCAACGTCAACAACGCGATCCAGCAGGCCCGGGACGCGGGGCTGTACGTGATCGCCCTCGACACCCCCACCGATCCACCGGACGTGGTCGACATCACCTTCGCCACCGACAACTGCCTGGCCGGCGAGGCCATTGGCCAGTGGGCGGCGGGCAAGCTGAACGGCGAGACGGCGATCATCGCCCGCCTGGTGATCTTCGACGACCGCACCGTTTCGGTCGACTACTGCCGCGACAACGGCTTCCTCAGGGGCATGGGCATCGACATCGGCGAACTGACCGTGATCGGCGACGAGCCCGAGACCGGCAGCTACACGACCGGAGCGGGCGGCGAGTACGAGATCGCCTGCGTCGAAGCCACCGGAGCCAACGAGGAGGGGGGCCGTACCGGCATGGAGACCTGCCTGTCGATTAACCCCGACATCAACGTGGTCTACACGATCAACGAGCCGACCGCCTTCGGTGCCATCGCCGCCCTCGAGGCGGCAGGCAAGACCGTCGGCGAGGACGTCTTCGTGGTCTCGGTCGACGGCGGCCTGGCCGGGGTCCAGAGGGTGCAGGACGGTGGCATCCAGTCCACCTCCCAGCAGTACCCGCTGCTGATGGCCAGCCTCGGGCTGGAAGCGATCAAGGAGATCGCCGAGGGTGGTGCTCCGCCGGAGAACACCTCGGCCGACGGCACCTTCTTCGACACCGGCGTCGCCCTGTGCACCGACGACCCGATGGACACCGTCACCGTCGCCCCGCAGGAGACGTCGCAGTACTGCATCGACAACGCCTGGGGCTGACCCGGACGTAACGAACTGGGGGGCAGCAGTCCTTCGGGACTACTGCCCCCCAGTCCATCGATTACCCGACTCACGAGAAATCAGGTAATCCTTGGAGCGGCACGCATCTTCGAAAGGGCCCAGGTGAACAGTTCGACAGCGCCTCCGACCTCTCCGAAGAGTTCGCGGCGAAGTCCGGCATCATTCCGAAGATTCAGTCCACGCTGCACAAGTACCCGTACCTGAGCCCGCTCTTCGTCCTGATCGTGGCGATGATCGTCTTCACGATGCTGAACGACCGGTTCATCCTCGCGACCAACCTGTCACTGATGACCCAGCAGACGGTGATCGTCGGCACACTGGCCATCGCCCAGACGCTGATCATCCTCACCGCCGGGATCGACCTCAGCATCGGGGCCATCATGGTCTTCGCTCAGATGACGATGGCCAACCTGGTGGTCACCTCCGAGGTGTCCAACGTGGCCGGGTATGGTTGGCCGGCGGCTCTCGCCATCGCCGCCGGAATCCTGATCGCAATGGTGGCCGGCGGGGTGAACGGCTTCCTCATCGTCCGATTCGAACTGCCGCCCTTCATCGTCACCCTCGGAACCCTGAGCATCTTCACCGCCCTGACCTTGATCTTCTTCAAAGCCAGGACCATCCAGGGCCCGGAGATGCCCGATGCGATGACATGGATGGGGACAACCTTCAAGCTCGGCCCGTTCACGGTCATGACCGGTGTGCTCGTGATGCTCGCCATGTACGGGATCTTCGCCTTCATCCTCCGCAACACCGCCTGGGGCACCCACATCTACGCCGTCGGAGACGACCCAGACGCAGCCGAGCTATCCGGTATCAGTACCGGGCGGGTGCTGTTCAGCGTCTACTGCGTGGCCGGGCTGATCATCGGGATCGCGGCCTGGATCACCATCGGCCGGGTCGGGTCGGCCAGCCCGAACGTGGCCCCCAACATCAACCTCGACAGCATCACCGCGGTGGTGATCGGTGGCACCTCGCTCTTCGGTGGTCGGGGCACGATGATCGGCACCCTGCTCGGAGCCCTGATCGTGGTCGTGTTCCAGAACGGCCTGGCCCTTGCGGGCTACGACCAGGCTCCACGAGTCCTGGCCGTCGGCGTCCTCGTCATCGCCGCCGTCGCCCTCGACCAGTGGATCAGAAAGGTGCAGGGATGAGCACGGTGCCTGCAATTCTCAGCGGCCGGGGGCTCGTCAAGCACTTCGGTAGGGTCGTCGGGCTCAACGGAGCCGACATCGATCTGTTTCCTGGCGAGGTGCTGGCCGTCATCGGTGACAACGGTGCCGGGAAATCCACGCTCATCAAATGCTTTTCCGGCGCGCACGCCCCCGATACGGGAACAATGGAGGTCACCGGCCAGGACGTTCTCTTTCGCAGCACCCACGAGGCTCGCCTCGCAGGCATTGAGACCGTGTTCCAGACACTCGCCGTCTCCCCGGCACTCGACATCGCCGAGAACCTCTACCTCGGACGCGAGATCCGCAAGCAAGGCGTTCTCGGCACGGCGTTTCGGATGCTCGATCGGAAACGCATGCGCGCCGAGGCGGGTCAGCGTCTGCAGGATCTCGGTATCGGTACGATCCAGAACATCTCTCAGGCTGTCGAGACACTTTCCGGTGGTCAGCGCCAGGCGGTGGCGGTGGCCCGGGCCGCAGCGTTCGGCAGCAAGGTGATCATTCTCGACGAGCCGACCGCAGCACTCGGGGTCCGGGAGTCGGCTCGCGTGCTCCAGCTCATTCACGACCTCCGCGAGCGGGGGATGCCGGTCATCTTGATCTCACACAACATGCCCCAGGTCTTCGAGGTGGCCGATCGGATTCACGTTCAGCGCCTCGGTAAGCGAGCAGCGGTCGTCACCCCTTCGAAGTTCGACATGAAGGACGCCGTCGCCATCATGACCGGAGCCCTCGAGGTCGACGAGGCTGATCAGGCGCTCGGCCCGGTGCGAACTCCCGCTGCTGTCTGACAGCGGTCAGCGGTAGAGATCGGGGCGCGACGGCAAGTCGACGCGAACCAAGCCATCCGATCGAAGCGACTCGACCGCAGCCTCGGCCGCATGCGTGGCCGCGAAGCCGTCCCACAGGCTGGCGCCAGTCGGGCCGGCGCGACCTCGGATCGAATCGATCCACGCCTGCATCTCGATGCGGTAGGCGTCGCGGAAGCGGCCGATCCACTGCTCGGGTACAGGTTGCCCGCGCACACGCGCGGTTGTGCGGGTGATGTAGCCGCCGTCGCCCATGTCGGACACCCCATCCGAAGCCACCACCTGACAGGTCACCTCATAGCCGTAGCGGGCCATCATGAACGCCTCGATGTCGACAACGACACCGCCGGCCGTCTCATAGATGATGAAGAGTGGGTCACGTTGACCGTCGGGGGTGTCGGGGCCAGACCGGCCCATGATCACCTGCACGCGGGCATACTCGTCCTCGAGAAGCCATCGGTTGATGTCGATCTCGTGGATCGCCGCGTTGGTCACGGTGCCCTCGGTGGTCAGCCCATAGGCGAAGGCGGCGTTGCGGTGCACGTTGTGCACCATCAGCGGCGTACCGATGCCCTCGGCTCCGATCTCGCGCTTGAGCGCCACGTAGCCGGGGTCGAAGCGACGCATGAAGCCCAAGGTGAGCAATCGCTCACCGATCGCCACTTCGGCGTCGAGGACACGTTGCGCGGCTTCGATCGTCGGGGCGAGTGGCTTTTCGCACAGCGTGGGTTTGCGGACCGCGAGACACGCGAGGGCCTGCTCGGCATGCAGCCCGTCCGGGGATGCGATGACGACCGCGTCGACGTCGTCGGCGTTGATCAGGTCCGCGAGCGACGCTGTCGACCGGCATCCGAGCTCGCTCGCGAGTGCGGTCGCAGCCGGCTGGTCCACGTCGTAGATCGCCGTCACGGTCGAGCCGGGGACGGCGGTTGCCAGATTGTGGGCGTGAGCCGTGCCGATGTTGCCGGCCCCGATCACGCCGACCCGAATCGTCATATGAACGGCACCGACTGAACGCAGCCGGTGTCGAGCGACTGCTGCGCCGCCAGCGCTGCGGCCAATGACCTCACGCCGTCGAGACCCGTGACCAGGGGTTCGACGCCGGTGCGGATCGCCACATCGAGAGCCCGCACGGTCGTGAGGTAGAGATCGTCTCGAACCGAGATCTCCGCCGGGGTGCCGACACCGTCGTGGTAGACGGTCACCTCTCCGATCGGATCACCCGTCATCGACAGGGAGCTGCGGATTGCACCTCGGTCTCCGAGGATTTCTAGTCCGGTCGGCAGGTCGTAATTGTCGTAGGCGTCGTGGGTTTGCACAATGACGTCATCGGTCCACTCCACGACCGTCATGACCGAGTTCGGAGCGGTCGGAACATCGTCGCCACTGCGGGCGGAGGCCATGACGGCCTTGGCCTGACCGCCGATGATCGCCCGGACCGCAGCCATGTCGTGGATGAAGACATCGAGAATCACGCCTCCTGCCACCGGATCATCGACTCGCCACCCGCGCAGCCGATCCGGGAGCCCGACCGCGTGGTTCACGTGCACCGCCCGAACGGTGCCGATCTCTCCCGAAGCGACAATTTCCCTCATGACCATATGGGTGGGAGATGCCGGCAGGTGATGATTCGTCGCCAGTACGACCCCAGCGGCCTCGCAGACCTCGACCATGGCGTGAGCGTCATCCAGGGAAAGCGCCAGAGGCTTCTCGGCGAGTACATGCTTGCCGGCCTCGGCGGCGGCGATGACCTGGTCTCGGTGGTTCTCGTTGTGGGAGCTGACGTACACCGCATCGACATCGTCCCGCCCGACGGCGTCGTCGACCGATGTCGTCCAGACAGCGATCTCATGCCGCTCGGCATACACGGTCGCCCAGTTCTCGCTACCGGACTGCACGACGTGGATGTGACCACCATGGGCACGGATGGCCGGGATGATTCGGGTGGCGGCGATGTCACTGGCTCCCAGGAGTGCCCATCGTGTTGGGCTGGGGGTGTGCGGCTCGCTCATCTCGTGATCCTCTCACGACCCGACCGAGCCCCGTGGTAGAAATCTCCGAGCGGGGTTCGGGGCGGAGCGGACGGTTACGGCATGTCCCACTCGTGCGGTTCGGGCGCGTCGGGAGCGGGTGGCTGCGACAGGTATGCGGTCAGTCGACCGACGAGTCTGCACGGGTTCGCCGCCGCCGGGATGACGAGGGCGTCTCCCCGTTCGATGTCGATCGAACCCGATCGGTGAGCGAGGCGACCACCGCCCCGGGTCACGAGCAAGACGCCGAAACCAGCCGGAAGCTCAACCTCGGTGGTCGAGTCGACCGCCCAGGCTCGGAAGTAGGGGTCGGCCCCGTCGGGCATGACCGACACGACCGAGTCGGTCGCCTGGCCCGATGTCTCGACCGCCGGAGCAACGAGCCGCTCGAGCTCGGCGTCGCGGAGTGCGTCCGGTCGGATGGCACCGATCGCCACGTCGAATCCGAGACCGAGGTGGCCATCGGCAGCGCCGTCGATGTCGAAGCCGCGCCATTCGAGCAGAATCGAGAGGTCGGTCGGCTCCTGCAGCTCGAGGACGAGAAGGTCCGGGCCGATCGCATGGGGAGTGCCGGCCGGAACCAAGACCGCGTCGCCCGACCGGACCGTGATGGGCCGAAGCAGCTCGAGCATGGCGTCGGTGTCCTGGGCCTCGACGAGCGCGGCCCACTCGTGATGGGCCACCGAGCGGTTAGTGCCGACGAAGACGTCACCGCCGGCCGGTTCGGTCTCCAGGATGATCCAGGCCTCGGTC
>JAOTZB010000139.1 GCA_029861625.1 Acidimicrobiia bacterium | reverse complement strand
GCTCCAGCTCACCGTCGCGTCGAGCGACGAGGCGCGCTCGCATCTCGAGCTCGACCACGATGACGAGATGGTGCTGCTCGAACGGCTTCGCCTGGCCGGCGACGATCCATTGGCCGTCGACCGTGCCTGGTTGCCCGCCACCATCGCCCGGCCGCTCCTCACGGTCGACTTCACCCACACCGCGCTCTACGACGAGCTCGAGGTCATCGGCGAAACTCGTCCCGATCGGGGCTGGGAGCGCATCGCACCGGTGATGCCGTCACCGGCCGACCGCAACCGACTGAACCTCCGGCGCAACGACGCGGCCTTCTCCCTCGAACGCCTCGGCTACGCGGGTGATCGGCCGATCGAATGGCGCAACACGCTCATCCGCGGCGACCGGTTCCGCTTCGTGGCCGACTGGTCGGTCGCGGGTCGCGCCGATATGCGCCTCGATCACGTCGGCTGAACGAGCCGGTCGGCGCGCGTCGTTGACGGCGCCGCCAAAAGAACGTACATTCTGACTTATCGTCGCAGGGCGGGCTACGCAGCCCGTTCCGCCTGTCTTTCCGGGGGCTCACATGATCTTCGAACAGCACTACCTCGAGTGCCTGTCCCAGGCCTCGTATTTCATCGGTGACGAGACCACCGGTCGCGCTGTCGTCGTCGATCCGCGCCGCGACATCGACCCCTACATCGAGTCGGCGGCCGAGCACTCGATGACCATCGAGCTCGTCCTCGAGACGCATTTCCATGCCGACTTCTTGTCCGGGCACCTCGAGCTCGCCGCCGCCACCGGCGCCGAGATCGGGTACGGGGCGGTTGCCGAGACCGAATTCGAGTCCCGCAAGCTCGCCGACGGCGAGCGCATCAGCCTGGGCGAAGTCACCATCGAGATCCTCCACACCCCCGGCCACACCCCGGAGTCGATCAGCATCGTCGTCTACGAACACCCCGACGACACCGAGCCCTACGGCGTGCTCACGGGCGACACCTTGTTCATCGGCGACGTCGGCCGGCCCGACCTCCTGTCGTCGAAAGGGGTGACCGGCGAGGAGCTGGCCGGCCATCTCTACAACTCGATCCAGACCAAGCTGCTGACGCTTCCCGATGTCACCCGTGTCTACCCGGGGCACGGCGCCGGCTCCTCATGCGGCAAGAGCCTGTCGACCGACACGTGGTCGACCATCGGCGATCAGCGCAGCTCGAACTACGCGCTGAAGCCGATGTCCAAGGACGCCTTCGTCCAGGCTGTCACCGACGGGCAATCGGCACCGCCCGCATACTTCGCCTACGACGCGACCCGCAACCGCGAGCAACACGACATCCTCGACTCGACCTCCCGGCCCGACGCGCTCGATCTCGTGACCGTGTTGCGTCGCCAGCGCTCGGGAGCCGTCGTGCTCGACACGCGCGACCCCAACGAGTTCTCCGTCGGCCACCTCATCGGCTCGATCAACGTCGGGCTTGCCGGCCGGTACGCCGAGTTCGTCGGCGGGGTCATCCAGCCGGGTGCACCCATGGTCTTGGTCACCGAACCGGGCATGGAGGTCGAGGCGCGGAACCGCCTGGCCCGGATCGGCTTCGACAACGTCGTCGGCTACCTCGAGGACCCGCTGCAGACCTTCGAGCAGAATCCCGAGGAGATCGAGCAGAGCTCCCGTCTCGACGTCGACGAGCTCGAGCGCGTGCTCGCATCGGGTGACGATGTCCAGCTCGTCGACGTCCGCCAGCCCGGCGAGCTCGGCGAGGGTGTGATCGACGGCGCGATCGAGATCCCGCTCACCCGCCTGAACGAACGCCTCGCCAGCCTCGACGCGGCCAAACCCACGATCATCTACTGCGCAGGCGGCTTCCGCTCCTCCATCGCCGCATCACGGCTCGCCGTGGCGGGATTCTCCGATGTCAGCGACCTGCTCGGTGGCTACTCGGCATGGACCTCAGCAAGAGAACAACCCGTCGCCTGAGCCCGCCCGACCGCCCGACTCGATAACGGAGACTCGATGACGCGCCTCGGCTTCGTCCTGGACAGCGACAGCTGCATCGGCTGTCACGCCTGCACGGTCGCGTGCAAGAGCGAACACGATGTACCACTCGGCGTGAACCGCACGTGGGTCAAGTACATCGAAACAGGCCAGTTCCCGAACACCAGCCGGCACTTCTCGGTCATGCGCTGCAACCAGTGCGACGACGCGCCGTGCATGGAGATCTGTCCGACGTCGGCGCTGTTCCGGGCCGACAACGGCGTCGTCGACTTCGACGACGGGAACTGCATCGGGTGCAAGGCATGCATGAACGCCTGCCCATACGACGCGCTCTACATCAACCCCGAGACGAACACGGCGCACAAGTGCAACTTCTGCAACCACCGGGTCGAAGTCGGGCTCGAGCCATCGTGTGTCATCGTCTGTCCCACCCAGGCGATCATCGTCGGCGATCTCGACGACCCCGACTCCGCGGCCAGCCGGATCATCGCCCGAGACGACGTGGCCGTCCGTTCGCCCGAGCAGGGCACCAGACCCAAGGTGTACTACCGGGGCGCGTCGCAGGCCGCGCTCGACCCGACCCTGTCGACCATCGCGGACGACGGCATGATCTGGGCCGACCGCACGCCGGCGCACCCGACGGTTCCCGTGGACCTCTCGTCGAAGCCGACCGGCGGCACGCTCCCCGGCGTGGGCGACCTCGCCCGCACGGCCTACACGACCGCTCACCCGATGACCTGGAAGTCGATGGTCTCGGGCTATCTCGTCACCAAGGCCGTCGCCGCGGGCGCGATGCTCGTCGCGGCGCTGCTGGTTCTGATGGGCAATGCCGATGAACAAGCAGCAGTCGGCGTGATGCCCCCCATGGTCGCCGGCGTGTTCCTCGCCGCCACCGGCGTGCTGTTGGTCGGCGACCTCAAACAACCGAGTCGATTCCACTACCTGATCACGAGGGGCAACCGGACATCGTGGCTGGTGAAGGGGGCCTACGTGCTGGGCGCCTTCGCGGCCATCTGCGCGGTCTGGTGGGTCGCGGGGCTCGCCGAGGCCGAGTCGCTGGTGGAGGTGCTGGCCATCCCCGCTGCGCTGCTGGCCGCGGCCACGGCCGGCTACACCGCCTTCCTCTTCGCCCAGTGTGAAGGCCGTGATCTCTGGCAGACGCCGCTGCTGTTGCCGACCCTGCTCGCCCAAGCGGTTACCGCCGGGGGCGCGGCCTACGCCATCGCCGACATCTTCATGGACATCCCCGAACCCGATGCCGTGCGCTGGGCCCTGCTCGGCGGCGCCGCCGCAACGCTCGCCCTGGTGGCCGTCGAGGTGACCAGCCACGGCACCCGCCACGTCGAGCTCGCGACGATGGCCATGACCCGCGGCGCCTACCGGAGCCGGTTCTGGGCGGGGGTCCTCGTCGGGATGATCGCACCCATCGCGCTGGTGACCATCGCGCTCGCGGCCGACACCGGTGTGGCGCTGCCCGCCATGGCCGGCGTCGCCGCACTCGTCGGCATGTTCGCCTACGAGGACGCATTCGTCCGTGCCGGCCAGTCCGTGCCCCTGAGCTGAGAGAAGCCGATGACCGACCTGACGAACTACCCGCCGTCGGACCGCTGGGACGACTGGACCGAGCTCGATGCCAAGGCCTGGCCCGAGAAGAAGACCCGTAACTACCGGCTGGTGCCGACCATCTGCTTCAACTGCGAAGCGGCATGCGGCCTGCTGGCCTACATCGACAAGGACACCGGCGAGATCGCCAAGATCGAGGGCAACCCGGCCCATCCCGCCAGCCGGGGCCGCAACTGCGCCAAGGGCCCGGCCACGATCAACCAGGTCTACGACCCCGAACGGATCATGCATCCGATGAAACGGGTCGGCTCACGAGGCAGCGGCCAGTGGGAGCAGGTGAGCTGGGACCAGGCGCTCGGCGAGATCGGCGACCGGATCGGGACGGCATTTCGCGAAGACCGCCACGACGAGATCATCTACCACGTCGGTCGCCCCGGCGACGACAGCTACGTCGAGCGGGTGCTGCACGCGTGGGGTGTCGATGCCCACAACAGCCACACCAACATCTGTTCGTCGGGCGCCCGGGTCGGGTATGCCACATGGATGGGGTTCGACCGCCCGTCGGCCGACTACGCCAACGCCGAGGTCATCTTCCTCATCTCGTCGCACCTCGAAGCGGGTCACTACTTCAATCCTCACGCCCAGCGGATCATGGAGGCGAAGAAGAGCGGCGCCACGATCATCTGCGTCGACCCGCGCCTGTCGAACACCGGATCGGTCGCCGATCACTGGCTGCCGGCATGGCCCGGCACCGAGGCGTTCCTGTTGCTCAGCCTGGCCCACCTGTTGCTCGAGGCCGGCACCTGGGACCGTGACTTCTTCCGACGGTGGGTGAACTGGGACGTCTTCCTGCGCGAGACCCGACCCGATCTCGAACCGGTCTTCGAGAACGTCGAGCGGGGGCTGCGCGAGCTCTACGCCGAATACACACCCGAAGCCGCCGAGGCGATGTGTGGTGTGGGCGCCGACGAGCTGCGCGAGATCGCGACGGTCATGGGTCGCCATCTCGGGAAGTTCGCGAGCCACAACTGGCGGGCCTCGGCGGCCGGGAACGAAGGCGGGTGGCAGACGGCCCGGTGCCTCCAGTTCCTCAACGTGCTCACCGGGAGCGTCGGCACGGTGGGCGGCACCAGCCCGAACGGCTGGAACAAGTTCATCCCGATGACGCCGAACCACCCCGAACCCCAGGCCCGGTGGAACGAGCTCAACTGGCCGATGGAGTACCCGCTGGCCCACCACGAGATGTCGATCCTGCTCCCGTACTTCTTGAAGGAAGGGCGGGCCAAGGTCGACACCTACATCAGCCGTGTCTACAACCCGATCTGGACGAACCCCGACGGCTTCACCTGGCTCGAGGTGCTCCAGGACGAGGAGCTCGTCGGCTGCCACGTCGCCCTCACACCCACCTGGTCCGAGACGGCGTGGTTCGCCGACTACGTGTTGCCGATGGGACTCAGCCCCGAACGCCACGACATCACCAGCTACGAGACCCACTCGGGTCGCTGGATCGGTTTCCGCCAGCCCGTGTTCCGCCGCAATGCCGAGGCCAAGGGCAAACCTGTCGAACGCACATACGAAGCCAACCCCGGTGAGGTCTCCGAGGAGAACGAGTTCTGGATCGACCTCTCGTTCAAGATCGACCCCGATGGCGATCTCGGGATCCGCCCGGCGTTCGAGAGCCCGAGCCGGCCCGGCGAGCCGATCACGCTCGACGAGTACTACGCCTACGTGATGGAGAACTCGATCCCCGGGCTGCCCGAGGTCGCCGCGGCCGAGGACATGACGCCGCTCGAGTACATGAAGAAGTACGGCGCGTTCGCCATCCCCGGCGACCAGTACGAGATGCACGAGCGCACGCTCGACCCGGGCGAGATCACAGGCACGGTGAAGGGCGACGATGGCGTGTACCGCTCGCCCCGCACCGCCGGCCTGCACGATTCGCTCGACGAGATCGAGGGCCACATGCCGTTCATCGGTGACGGCTCCGTCGGCGTCGACATCGAGGGCGAGCCGAAGTTCGGGTGGCCGACGCCATCCCGCAAGCTCGAGTTCTACTCCTCGACCATGCGCGACTGGGGGTGGGACGAATACACGATGCCGACGTTCATCAAGAGCCATGTGCACTGGCAGGACCTCGACCTGGCCAACGACGAGCGCATCCTGTTGCCCACCTTCCGCATCCCGACCCTCATCCACACCCGGTCGGCGAACTCCAAATGGCTCAACGAGATCAGCCATCGGCATCCGCTGTGGATCCACCCGAGCGACGCCGAGAAGCTGGGAATCAGCGAGGGCGGCCTCGTCCGTATCGCCACCGCGACCGGGCACTTCGTCATCTCGGCGTGGCGCACGGAGGGCATCAGGCCCGGCGTCGTCGCCGCCAGCCATCACATGGGTCGCTGGCGCCTCGACGGCGAGCTCGGCCGGAACTGGGGTGCGGGCCAGGTGACCCTCACCAACGACGGATCGCGATGGCTCCTGCGCCGGGCCGGCGACCAGGCTGCCCACGAGAGCGCCGATCCCGACACCAGCCGGATCTGGTGGCGCGACACCGGCGTCCACCAGAATCTCACGTTCGTGGCCCAGCCCGACCCGATCTCCGGCATGCACTGCTGGCACCAGCGGGTCAGGGTGACCCCCGCCGAGTCCGGCGACGAATATGGTGACATCGTGGTCGATACCGACAAGAGCTTCGCGCTCTACCAGCAGTGGCTGGCCAAGACCCGCCCCGGGCCCGGACCCGGACCCAACGGCGAGAAGCTGCGGCGCCCGCTGTGGTTCGCTCGGCCCGTGAAGCCCAAGGCCACGGCCTACCGTGCGGGCTGAGCGGCGCCTCAATGAAGGCAGCCGCGCCCGCGATCATCTCGCCAACGAGCGCACCTTCCTGGCGTGGGTCCGCACCGCGCTGGGTGGGGTCGCGCTCGGCATCGCCATCGAACGATTCGGCACCGGCGACGACAACGGGACCGACCTGGCCGGGATCGGTCTGGCGTTCGTCTTGTCGTCGATGGCGTTGCTCGGCTACGCCACGTGGCGGTACCTCAAGGTCGAGAGCGACCTCGAGGAGGGCTACTTCACCGTCGACCGCATCGGTCCGGCTGTCCTGGCGCTCGCCGTGATGGCCATCGCCGCGGTGGCGGCAGTGCTGGTGATCGCCTGATCACCTCGGTCAGGCGAGCAGTCGGCGGTACAGCTGCTCGTTCTCGTCGTCGAAGCAGACGAAGATGATCTCGTCGAGCGCCGTACCGGCGGCGACGTAGGAACCGACGGCCCGGGTCGCTACCGATGCCGCGCGCGCCTTCGGGAACCCGTACACGCCGGTGCTGATGTTGGGGAATGCGACCGTGCGGGCCCGGTGCGATTCGGCGAGCGCCAGGGACTCGACGTAACACGACGACAGTGTCGAGTCGTGGTGATCGGCGCGTTCCTCGGTCCAGATCGGGCCGACCGTGTGGATCACGTGGCCGGCAGGCAGGTCGCCGGCAGTCGTGATCACCGCTGCACCCGGGTCGCAGTGACCCTGGCCGGCGATGATCGCACGGCACGCGTCGAGGATCGCCGGTCCGCCGGCCCGGTGGATCGCGCCGTCGACACCGCCGCCGCCGAGGAGGCCCGCGTTGGCGGCATTGACGATGACGTCGGCGGCGACGGTGGTGATGTCGCCTCGTGTCACGACGACGCGTGTCACCGCGCCAGGATCGAGTCGATCAGCGCCGACATCGTCCGCTCGAAGAGCTGGTCGAGATCGGGCGGCTCGGTGATGCGATCCCGCGTTCGCGCCGGGATGGCCGGGTCGTCGACCGATCCCCACAACGCCGTCGATGTGCGGTCGGCAGGAACGGCATCGGGAGGGCGGAGCGCCATCACGAGGAATCCGCCGATGCTGTAGAGAATGCCTCGCAATGCGTCACGAGTGCGGGTCGGATCGAGCCCGGCTGCGACGAGCTCGCGGGCGAGCGAGATCTCCAACGGCAGCTCGAGCTTGGCCGAGTAGCCGGTCTCGTAGGCGAGCCGGGTGACGTTCGGATGGGCGAGGGCGGTGGTCCAGACGTTTCGCGCCGCGGACGCAACGCGCTCACGCGGATTCGTGCCGGTGACTGCCGCGTCGCTCAGCCGTTCGCTCTGCCGTTCGATGAGCGCGGCGACGACATCGTCGCGGCCGCCGACGTGCCAGTAGATGGTGGTGGCCGAGATGCCGAGCTCTGCGGCGAGCTTGCGCATGGTGAGCGCTTCGGGTCCTCCGGCTTCGACGATGGCCAGTGCCCGTTCGGAGATGGCGTTCGCGTCGATGGGCCACTATAACAGTGTTCAAGAAACGGCCTCGCGGCGCGAGGCACAACCAGCGGAGTCCCCGTCCTCGGCCCCGAGAAGTAGGAACCATGTCAGCCAGAGACAACGACCCATACGTCATCGTGAGCTCCGACACCCATGCCGGGCTCCAGTGCGAGGAGTACCGGCCCTATCTCGACCCGTCGGTGATGACCGAGTTCGACGACTACGTGGCCGAGCGCCATGAGCACCGGCGGCTGACCGAAGAGGTCAACGCGGAGTACATCGCCGAATGGGAGGGCCAGAATGCGGACGGCCTCCGGGGGGCCTACGACCCCGAGGTCCGCGACAAGGAGCTCGACGCCGACGGCATCGCCGGTGAGGTGATCTTCGCCGACGGCGACGCGGTCACCGGGATGGAGTCGCCGCCGTTCGGCGCGGGCCTCGCGGCCGGCCAGATCACCGACCCCAAGCTCGCTTTCGCCGGGGCCAGGGCCCACAACCGCTGGCTCGAGGAGTTCTGTGCGACGAACCCGGCCCGGCGAGCCGGCATCGCACTCGTCCCGATCACCCATGATGTCGACAAGGCGGTGGCCGAGGTCGAGTCGCTCGCGGGCAAGCCGGGCATCCACGGGATCATGATCCCCACGATGTGGCACGGCTTCCCCAGCTACAGCAGCGATCACTACGACCGCGTGTGGGCGGCCTGCGCCGATGCCGGCCTGGTGGTGCACACCCACTCGGGCGAGGCCGACTTCGAGAGTTATGGCGACAACGTCGCCGTGTACGTGAGCGAGGTGTCGTTCTGGACCCACCGGGCGCTCTGGCACCTGTTGTTCTCGGGGAAGTTCGACAAGTTCCCGGGGCTCAAGTACGCCGTCGTCGAGTGCGGGTCGTGGTGGGTCGGTGACCTGTTGATGAAGGCCGACACCAACTTCGGCGGGCAGAAGAAGATCAAGAAGATGTCGTCGAGGATGAAGGGGCTGATCTCGAAGCTGCCGTCGGAGTACTTCGGCGAGAGCGTCTTCATCGGCGCCTCGACGATGTCGAGGGAGGAGATCCGGCGCCGCCACGTGAACGGCCTCGATGCGCTGATGTGGGGGACCGACTATCCCCACCCCGAGGGATCGTGGCCCCACACCGTGGAGCGGCTCGAGAACGACTTCCGCGACGTGCCGGTCGTCGACACCCGGCGACTCCTCGGGCTGAACGCGGTCGAGTGTTACGGGCTCGACCTCGCGGCGCTCGGCGATGTGGCCGCGAGCATCGGTCCGACCCCCGAGCAGTTGCACCAGGACGTGACTCTTACGACACCTCCCGATGCCGAACGCCAGGCTCGCTGGTGGCTCGACGAGTACAACTGCACGTTCCAGGGCTGAGGAGGCCGTCATGTCGGAACATCACGTCGTCATCTCGGCCGATACCCACTGCGGCGCGGCCCTCCGCGACTACAAGCAGTACCTCGAGTCCGAGTACCACGACGACTTCGAGGTGTGGGCCACCCACGTCGAGGCCGAGCAGGAGAAGATGGCCGAGATGTTCGCGAGCGCGGGACGGTCACCCCGCAATGTCGGTGTCGACGGCGACCCCGAGCTCGACGCCGACCGGAACTTCAGCAGCGATCGACGGCTGCGGGAACAAGAAGCCGACGGTGTCATCGCGGCCGTGCTGTTCCCGAACACACAACCCCCGTTCGCGCCGCCGGCCGCCACGCAGTTCGAGGCACCCCCGGTCGGTGACGACT
>JAOTZB010000138.1 GCA_029861625.1 Acidimicrobiia bacterium | reverse complement strand
CGCTGCCGTCGCCGGGCGAGCTGGAGCTGGAGGGTGTGCTGGCGCTCGACCAGGGTGCACCGGAGTCCGTGGTCGCCGCCGTCGCCGGTGGGGACATCCGGGCCGAGGCATCGTCGCGACTCGACGATCGGGTCGAGCTCGCCGGCGCGCAGGCCGTCGACGGGGATCCGACGACGGGATGGATCTTCGACGAACCATCCGCATCGATCGCCCTCACTTTTCCCGAACGGACCCTCGACAGCCTCACCATCGACACGACGGTCGGCACGGGTTTCGGCCAGCTGTCGGAGATAGACGTTCTCGTGGCGGGGGAGCAGCAGCGGCTCGACCCGACCAGCGCGACCTGCGACGGCGCGCCGCAGTGCGAGATCAGCCACACGATCGAGCTCGGCGGGGTCGAGGCGAGCTCGATCGACATCACCATGACCGGTCCCGAGTCGACCGCCGAGACGACGATCCGGGTGGACGAGATCCGCCTCAACGGTCAGCCGAACGATACGCCTGAGCGCAGCGGGGACTGCGTCACCGGACTCGTCGAGATCGACGGTGAGGATCGAGGCGTGAGGTTCACGACACCGCCCGAGGTCCTGCTTCGGGGGCAGCCGGCACGATTCGTCGGCTGCGTTCCGGTCGCGCTCGGCGCCGGCTCGCACCGGCTCCGCTCCGGCTCGGGCGTGATGCTCGATCGGGCCACGCTGCTCCCACCCGCGTTCGCCGCTCCATCGCCGGTCGACGATGCAGTTGGCACCGTCGAATCGGTCGCGACCGACGGAAGCCGGGTCACGGCGCGGGTCGATGCGGCCGACGGTGGCGTCCTCGTCGTCGGTCAGTCCTACCATCCGGCCTGGCGGGCCAGCGCCGATGGCCGTGACCTCGGTCGTCCGCTCAGCGTCGATGGATTGGCGGCGTGGCAGCTCGAGCCTGCTGTGGGGCAGGAGATCGTCGTCGAGTTCGGTCTGCAGCGGCGCTACGAGGCGGCGTTGCTGGTCTCCCTGGCCGGCGCCCTCGGGTGTTGCGTGCTCGTGGTGGGGAGGAGGCAACGGTGAGCACGCCGGCCGCCCGGGGCGCGATCGTCGGCTCGAGTGTCGCGGCGCTGGTGATCGCGGGGCCTCTCGGAGCGCTCATCGCTGCGGTGGCTGCCACCGTGCTCTGGTACTGGGGCCGGCCCGGGCGACTGACGGTGGCAGCCATCGCCACCGCGCTCGTCGCGGTCGCCGCGGTCGCGACTGCGGTCGAGGGTGACTTCGCAGGCATCGGCGACTTCGCCGACGCGCGTCCGGTTGCATCGCTCACGGCCCGGCTCGCCGGCGTCTTGTCAGTGGTCTTCGTCGTCACCGGTGCGGTCCGGGAACGACGGGTCGACGAGGGCTCGGACTCGCCGACGGAGGACCAACACGCAGTTCCAGGTCGCGACCTCGCGTAGTCCGGGGACCCGCAGGATCCATCGCTGCGATGGGTAGTAACGAGGTGTCGCATCGACGAGCTCGAGGCCCCGATGAGCCCTCGCGATGGCAATGGTCCGCCCGACGTAGGTCGGGAACAGGCCCTCGCCGGTAACGTTCTTCGACGGCGGGCCGAAGAGCCGGTCGTGGACCCGCGGGCCGAGCGTGGGCCCGAGCAGGTGGAACGGGATGATGTGGTGCCCGCCCCAGGGCGAGAACCAGTTCGTCCACGAGATCCACGCCCACCCGCCCGGTTCCAGGACACGGGAGATCTCGTCGAGCAGCGGCTCGATGGCCGGAACGTGTTCGACCAGGTTCGAGCAGTAGACGCCGTCGAACACTCCGTCGGCGAACGGCATCCGGTACGCATCACCTCGGTAGGCGTCGATACCTCGTGCCGTGGCCGTTGTCACCGCATCGGCGTCGAGATCGGTCGCAACAACCGTCGCCCCGGCCCGCTCCAGCGCCGCCGCGTCGTGTCCGTGCCCGCAGCCCAGATCGAGCAACCGCGCGCCATCCAGGTCGAAGGGGAGATCGGCGACGGTGACGCCGGCCAGCGCCTCGTAATAGGGCTCGGGGTCGCGGCGCTCGCGCATGGCCATGCGGAACAGCTCGACCTTCGATGGGCGATGGTGCCCGGACGAGCGGTGCCGGGGACCCGTCGTCGAGGCGGGCCGCGGTCGGTCGGCGGTCGGGGTCAGCTGTCCCCGTCGTCGGCGGCCGGCGGATCGTCGGCGTCGATCGTGACAGTGAGCTCCTCGGGGTCCTCGTCGTCGCCCAGGTTCTCCTGCGCCGCTTCGAACTCGCCGCGGTCGACCACATCGATCATGGTGTCCCACTCGATAGCGTCACCGCCGATACCGGTGCACGAGACACGGAGCCGGGCGAAGCCGGGCGGGATGTTCGTCGGGATCTCGAACGCGTAGGCGGTTCCGTCGGCGAGGGCCTCGTCGAGCTCGACCACCGGCACGGGTTCTTCGGCGAGCTTGCTGGCATCGTCGTCTGCGAGCGCATCGTTCGCGGTCTGCTCGTCGGCACGGAGGATGCGCGGCACGATGGAGATGGTGATGGGCTCGCCCTCGGCGCAACCGAACACCCGGAACTCGATCGGCTCACCAGCGGGAACATTCGGTGCGAGGGGGAACAGGCCCGACGCGATCAGGTAACCCGTGAGATCGGGTTCGCCGTCGGCACCGATGAAGTCGCCGGGCTGGGGGCCGAGGTCGATCTCGTCGCCGGTGTCCTGGAGCGCATTGGCGATGCCGAAACCAGCGAGGCTGATGAGCAACACGATGGGCAGGAGGGGGATCATCCTCGGCTTCAGGTTCTGGAACACGAATGGACTCCTCGTGAGGTGGGTGCATTCCCCGGCTGGGCCATCCGTGCGCCCGAACACACTGCGTCAAAGCTGGCCAAGTGTCGCAGGACCGGAGAGTGTTTGCAACTCTTTGCGCCCGGCACGAGCTCGGCCGACGGACCACGCGAGACCCCCGATCCACGCCGCGTGTGATGCGGCCACGAGGGCGGCCGGCCAGTACCACACGACCGACGATCCGCCGGGGAGAACCACCAGTCCGGTCGACCCTTCCGAGGCGGCCCGGAGCCCCTGCATCCAGCCCCACGCCCACGGCTCGGCCCAGGTCCCACCGGCCCCGTCGTCGACTCGGGCCAGCGGGGCCACGGGGCGGTCGGGCACGAGCCTCGGTCCGTCCACCGGCCCCGGCGACAGCGAGGCGGGGACCTCGACGAGGTCGATGTCGCGGTCGACGATCCGGGACTCGAGCCCGGGATCGCCGAGAAGTGGCAGATACTGCTCGTAGTCGGCGTCGTGGAAGATCACGATCCAGCGGATGCCTGCTCCGGCGAGCTGCGCCGCGACCGGTTCACCGCGGCGAAGCCCGGGCAGCAGCGACTCGATCGTGTCGACCCTCGGGTCGCTCGTCTCCCGGCCGGGTGCGGCGAGCTCGAGATCCGGCGAGACCACGACGTCGGGGCCGAAGAACGGGATCGCCGGATTCAGGACGCGGCGGTCGTCGGCGACCGAGATGTTCTGGTATCGGTGCCACGGCAGCACGAGCACGGTGCCGTCGTCGCTCGTGAGCTCTCGCGCCTCGTCCCACGACGCCGGTATCTCGACCGGCTCGAGCGTGCCCTCCAGCCCCCAGAACCCGGGTACGGCCAGCACCAACGCGGCGGCGACCGGAAGCGAGAGCGTCGCCAACCGGCTCGGCCGAGCGGCACCACGGGCAAGACGCGTGGCGCCGGCCGAAACGGCGACACACACCACGATCGAGATCATCGGCACGACTCGATGCGCCGTTCGGATGGCGCCGAGCCCGGGCAGATCGGTGGCGTCGCCGTACACGCTGCGCAGACCGGGAAAGCTCTCGGCGAGGAGCAGCACGGCCGCGGCGGCCGCTCCCACCAGCGCCGGACGGCGCCAGCCGTGGGGCAGCACGCGCCATCCGGCGACGGAGAGCACGGCGAACAGCGAGCCGATGAGGAGCGTCGAGATGGACGGCTCGCCCCCGATCTGGAGGACCCGTTGCCAGAATCCGTGTCCGACGAGGATGCGGAAGGGCCCCCACCAACCTCCGACTCCGGCGGGGAACGCGTCGGCGTCCACGAGATCCGGGCTCTGGAGCAACAGGACGAGTCCGGGCGTGAACCAGACGAGCTGGCCGGCGAAACCGGCTCCGAGGGCGACGAGCGGCCGCCGGCGGCGTTCGGTGATGAGCCCCGCCGCGAGCGAGAGCCCCGCGATCAGTCCCCCGTACACACCCATCGTGGCGAGAACGGCGGCGGCGATGAACGTCCGAGCCCCCGAGGAGCTCGGACGGAGGAGCCGGGGCTGGACGATCGGTAGCAGCGCGTATGCGCCGGCAAAGGTCAGATGGCCGACCGAGACCCTCGTCAACAGCCAGGGGTTCATCGTGTACAGCGCAGCCGCCGACCAGGCGGCGAGGCTTCCGAGCGCGAGCCGGCCGGCCATCCGGTACATGGCGACGAAGGCGGTGGTGAAGACCGCGAGGAAGTAGATCTTCACCGCGGTGTCACCACCCACGAGGCGGGCCCCACCCGACAACGCGAGATTGAACGGGACCGCCCTCCCCAGCTCGGGGCCGAGCCCCCAGAACGATCTCGGGGCCGGAAGGTGCTCGACCGCGACGAGATCGAGATTGAGGAGCGCGCCCGGACCCAGGCCCGGACCGACGAAGAGCACCCCGAGCACCAGTCCGACGAGTGCCGGGGCCGCCAGAGGGTGCCGATCCGTCGTCGGCGGCACCCGGCGCTCACTCCCGTCGCTCACCTGACCCGTCCCTCCCTCCATCGACGCAATGGTGCCAGGTGGTGCCCCCTCGTCGGGAACACCGCGGTGCCGATCTCGTAGTGTCACCGGGGACAGCGACCGTGGAGGAACCGTGAGCGACGCCGTTCGACCATTCGAGATCCATGTCACCGACGACGTTCTCGCCGATCTCCGCCGGCGCCTTCATGCCACCCGTTGGCCCGAGCCCGAGGTCGTCGACGACTGGACGCAGGGCATCCCGCTGTCCTACGTGCAGGAGCTCGCGGCCTACTGGGCCGACGAGTACGACTGGCGATCGCGCGAGGCAGCGCTCGACCGCTGGCCCGGGTTCATCACCGAGATCGACGGTGTCGACATCCACTTTCTCGACGTGCGATCACCCCACGACGGCGCCATGCCGATCGTGATCACCCACGGCTGGCCCGGCTCGATCGTCGAGTTCCAGGAGATCATCGGGCCGCTCACCGACCCGACCGCGCACGGCGGCGATGCCGCCGATGCCTTCCACGTCGTGTGTCCCACCTTGCCGGGCTACGGGTTCTCCGGCAAGCCGACCTCGGTCGGCTTCGGTGTCGAGAGGATCGCTCGGGCATGGGACGAGCTCATGGGTCGACTCGGCTTCGAGTCGTATGTGGCCCAAGGGGGCGACTGGGGCTCGGCGGTCACCTCGTACATCGGGATGATCGGCTCGAGTCGCTGTGCGGCGATCCACACGAACATGCCGGTTGCCGGCCCCGATCCCGACGCCATGGACGACCTCACCGAGCAGGAGGTCGCGGCCCTCGACGCGCTCGGCTACTACAGCACGTGGGATTCGGGCTACTCCAAACAACAGAGCACCCGGCCCCAGACCCTCGGGTACGCGCTCACCGATTCTCCGGCCGGTCAGCTGGCGTGGATCATGGAGAAGTTCTGGTCCTGGACGGACCGCAGCGGCCATCCGGAGGACTCCTTCGATCGCGACCGGCTGCTCGACAACGCGATGTTCTACTGGGCGACGGCGTCGGCCACGTCGTCTGCCCGGCTCTACTGGGAGAGCTTCGCCGACTTCGGCGACGACACCATCGACATCCCGACGATGTGCAGTCTCTTCCCCAACGAGATCATCGCGTCGAGCCGGCGGTGGGCCGAGCGGCGCTACACGGACATCCGGTACTGGAACGAGCTCGACCACGGCGGCCATTTCCCCGCATTCGAGGTCCCGGACCTGTTCGTGGCCGAACTGCGGGCCGCATTCCGCCAGCTGCGCTGAGCGGATCAGCGGAGGTACGGCGACCCTTCGGCATCGGGGTCGACCGCGAGCATGGCGATGGCTTCCTCCGGCGATGTCGCCCTCGCGATGATGCGGCGGTTCGACGGCTTCACGAACCCGGCGTCGACGACCGAGTCCAGAAACGAGATCAGGTCGGCCCAGAACCCGTCGGGGTCGAGGAGCACCACACGCTTCGGTCGGTCGTGCAACCCGAGCTGGGTCCACGTCGCCGCCTCGAAGATCTCCTCGAGCGTTCCGAGCCCGCCGGGGAGGGCGAGGAAGCCGTCGGAGAGCTGGTACATCATCGTCTTGCGGGCATGCATGTCGGGCACCCGATGGAGCTCGGTGATGGCGTCGTGGGGGATCTCGGCCGTGAACAGTCCTCCGGGGATCACACCCGTGACCTCGCCGCCGGCCGCCATCGTGGCATCGGCGATCGTTCCCATGATCCCCGCGCGTCCGCCGCCGTAGACGAGACCGATGCCTTCTCGGGCCAAGAGCTCACCGAGGCGGACGGCCAGCGCAGCGTGCGACGCCACGTTGCCGTCACTGGAACCGCAGAATACGCAGACCCGTCTCACCGAGGCGACACTACCCAGTGCCGCCGACCACCCGGCATCCGCCGCCCGATGTCGAGCGCCCGTCGCGGTTTCGAGACGACGAGTCCGGGGCCGCTACGATTCCGCGCACGATGGCTGAGCACCCACTGAAGGAAAAACTGGCCGACCTCGAGGCACGGAAGACCGAGGCGCTGCACGCGGGCACCGAGCGAGCCGTCAACCGCCAACACGACCAGGGCAAGATGTTGGCCAGAGAGCGGATCGAGTACCTGCTCGACCCGGGCTCGTTCCACGAGCTCGACATGTTGGCTCGCCACCGTGCTCACGAGGCCGAGCTCGACAATCGCCCCTACACGGACGGGGTCATCACCGGGTGGGGCACCATCGACGGCCGCAAAGTGTTCTTGTTCTCGCAGGACTTCACGGTGATGGGCGGTGCGCTCGGCGAGGTGTTCGCCGAGAAGATCCACAAGGTGATGGACCTCGCCCTCTCGGTCGGCGCACCCATGATCGGGCTGAACGACGGTGCCGGCGCGCGCATCCAGGAAGGTGTCGTCAGCCTCGACTCATACGGCGGCATCTTCTACCGCAACGTCCAGGCCTCGGGCGTCATCCCGCAGATCAGCGTCGTCCTCGGGCCCTGCGCGGGCGGGGCCGTGTACAGCCCGGCCATGACCGATTTCATCTTCATGGTGCGGGAGAAGTCGCACATGTTCATCACCGGGCCCGACGTCGTGAAGACGGTCACCGGCGAGGAGGTCACGCTCGAAGAGCTCGGTGGTGCGGCGTCACACGCGTCGAAATCGGGTGTCGCGACCTTCACCGGGGCATCCGAGACCGCCGTGCTCGACGACGTGAAGTACCTGCTGTCCTTCCTGCCCGAGAACAACCTCGAGGCTGCGCCCCGGTTCGAGAGCGGCGACGACCCCGACCGGCTCTGTCCCGAGCTGCTCGACGTCTTGCCCGACAGCCCGAACCTTCCCTACGACATGCGCAACGTCATCGAAGCAGTGGTCGACGACGGCGACTTCCTGGAGTATTTCGCCAACTGGGCACCGAGCATCGTCTGTGGCTTCGCCAGGGTGGACGGCCACTCGATCGGGGTGGTCGGCAACCAACCGATGATCCTCGCGGGCGTTCTCGACATCGAGTCGTCGGAGAAGGCGGCACGGTTCGTCCGAACCTGCGATGCCTTCAACATCCCACTGCTCACCTTCGTCGACGTGCCGGGGTTCCTTCCCGGTGTCGACCAGGAGTACGGCGGGATCATCCGCCATGGCGCCAAGCTGCTCTACGCCTACTGCGAGGCCACCGTTCCCCGCATCCAGGTCATCACGCGGAAGGCCTACGGCGGCGCCTACGTGGTGATGGACTCCAAGTCGGTCGGCAGCGACCTCTCCTTCGCTTGGCCGTCGGCCGAGCTGGCCGTCATGGGTCCCCAGGGTGCAGTCGAGATCATCCACCGGCGCGAGCTCCAGCAGGCCGCCGATCCCGATGCTCGCAAGGCCGAGCTCGTCGACGACTACACCGAACGGTTCGCGAACCCGTACATCGCCGCCGAGCGAGGGTATGTCGACGATGTCATCGACCCGGCCGAGACGCGACGCAAGGTCGTCGTCGGCTTCGAGGTCCTGCGGTCGAAGCGAGAAGAGCTCCCCAAACGCAAGCACGGCAACGTGCCGCTGTAGCGAGCGCCACCATCGCCATGCCGGCCGACACTCCGAACTTCGACATCAGCCCTGCGCCGACCGAGGACGAGGCGGCCGCGATCATGGCTGCATACGAGGCGCTCTGGCCAAAGCCCGCCGCCAGTCGCGACGTGGTGGCGACCCGGTGGCGTTTCTCCGGTCGGTGGTGGAACGCCGACGAGCAGATGCGCCGCTGACACGCGTCAGGGACTGTCGGCGACCTCGATGCGGTCGCGGCCCCAGTCGCGTGCGGAGATCAGCGCTTCCTCGGACAGTCGGACGACGTTGTCGGCGTCGAAGGCGTGGGCGGGATAACACGCGACGCCTGCCCAGACGGTGATGCCGTCGACCTCGTTGACGACCTGGCGCCGGAACCGCTCGACCGTCCAGATGGCTCCGTTCTCGGGCGTGTCCTCGAGGATCAGCGCGAAACGTCCGTCGACGAGGCGGCACGCCGTATCGGCTTCGCGCACCGTCTCGATGAGCGAGTTGGCGATGGCGACGGGATCGGCCGGTGCGAGTGTGGCCTGGCCGACACCGGTGACGGCTTCGATGAGTACGACGGACACCGGCCGGAGATGGCGTCGGGCCGAGGCGACCCTTGAGTCGACCGTGGCGGTGAAGTACTCCTCGCCGTAGAGGCCCGTCAGGGGGTCGGTGAGCTCCTGCATGGCGCCCGCAGTACGAATTCGGATCGACTTGAGCCGATCGGCGAGCAGACTGCTTCCGAGCTCGGCCTTCTGGGCTCGCTGATCGGCGACCAGGGCGTCGGTCTCGGCGGACATGCGCGCCTGGATCTGTTGGGCGGCGGCATGCTCGAGCTCGTGGAGGCGGGCCCGGAGATCGGCATGGCGTTGGCGCTGTTCATCGGCTTTCGACGTGAGCACGAAGGCCACGGCCCCGGCGACCAGCGCTGCGATGCCTGCGATGAGGCCGAGCCAGGTCAGTTCGGCCACGACGGCAGTGATGCCGAGGGCGAGTCCGGTCATGCCGAGGGCGAGCGAGAGGGCACCGAGGGATTTCATTCCCACTCCCGTCGGCCGCACGCGGCGGAAGTTGAACGCGGTGAGGTCGAGTTTCGTCACGGGGCGATTGTTGCCGCCAGGGCCGGCCGTGCCAAGCACTGATCGGTGAAACCCCGAGTGCTGTCGGTCACGGCCTCGAAGCGAAACAGACCGGAAGGGCCGTGGCCAACACGGCGCTCAGCCGATCTCGATACTCCCGTCGGGGTATGTCGATCACGCCGAGCGTTGCGAGATGATCGGTGCGCCATTGCGTGTCGATCAACCGGGGACGCCCG
>JAOTZB010000439.1 GCA_029861625.1 Acidimicrobiia bacterium | reverse complement strand
CCCGATGCCTCGCCCCCACCTTCCCCTGATGGTCTCGGCCATGTTGGCCGTCGACGACTTCACGGGCGCCAACGGCGCCACCCGGGTGGTTCCCGGGAGCCATCTGATCGCCGAGGTCGAGAGCGTCGTGCAGATGATGCAGGCGTGCGAGACGACGATCGGCGAGGGCAGCTCGATCATGATGTTCCCCGAGGGCACGCGGTCGATGGACGGCGAGTTGCGACCGTTCAAGCCGGGAGCCTTCGAGCTCGCTCTCACGACCTGCACGCCGATTCTCCCGATCGTGATCTTCGGCACCGCCGACGCGCTGCCGAAGCGAGGTATTGTTCTGCAAGGTCGCCACCCGATCCGCATCCGGGGTGCTCGATCCGGTTCCCTCCGAATGTTTCACCCACATGTCTGTCCAGGAGCTCTCCGAGCACGTTCGCGAATTGATCGCCGACGAGGTCGGCAAGTCGGACGCGGGTGCACCCGACGCACCGAAGCGAGACGGTCGGAGTTTGACCCCAACCGAGCATCGATGACCGCAACGTCCACCGCCGCGGACACGTCGGGTGGAACTGGAGGATTTGACGTCTGCGCGCGCGGCATGACGACCCAGCAGGCTCCGCACGAGGTTCGCGAGCCACGGCGAGCGGCACCGACCGGCTCGCCGAGATCTCGACGCCCAGGCCCTCGGCGTCACGACCTCTGGCGCGGCTGTGACAACATCGTCCGGGTGAGACCGAGTCGGGTCCCGCCATGTTGAAGTCGCTCGGTGCGACCATGGCCCAGGTGACGCAGCGGCTGCGCTATGGCGAGGCACGGTCCGGCCCGGCGCGATACGACCGTGCGCAGGAAGTCGCCCGGCGAGCCGAGCGGCGGCGCCAACTGAAGACGTTCGCGGTCCTGGCCATCGTGTTCGTCGTCATGGTCGGTCTCTTCAGCCTGATCTTCCACGAGTTGATGGATCGGGAAGGCCGGTCGTTCTCATGGCCGTCGAGCGTCTATTGGACGCTGACGACGATGACGACGCTCGGCTTCGGCGACATCACGTTCGAGTCGGACGCCGGGCGCATCTTCTCTGTCATCGTGCTGTTGTCGGGGTCGACGTTCCTGCTCGTGATGTTGCCGTTCGTGTTCATCCAGTTCGTGTTCATCCCCTGGATGAGCGAGCGTGAACGCCGTCGCGCGCCGCGGAGGCTGCCGGCGTCGACCTCCGGCCATGTCATCGTCACGTCGTTGGGACCGGTCGAGGAGGCGCTGATCGATCGGGCCGACGAGGCCGAGGTGCCGTACGTCGTGATCGTCGAGGATCTGTACGACGCCGGTCGGCTGCACGACGAGGGTCGAAACGTGATGGTCGGCGCGCTCGACGATCCCGACACCTACGTCAATGCGCGGGTCGACCAGGCGGCGATCGTGGTGGCCACGCAGAACGACCAGACCAACACCAACATCGCGTTCACGGTTCGCGAGATCGCACCCGAGGTCGACATCGTGGCGAGTGCCAACGCCCCGGCGTCGGTCGACATCCTGGAGATCGCCGGCGCCGACCACGTTGTGCAGCTCGGCGAGATCCTGGGTGACGCCATGGCAGCCCGCACGCTCGGGCTCGGTGGGCACTGCCACCGGATCGGCAGCTTCGCCGGTCTGCAGATCGCCGAGGCGGGCGCGGTCGGCACGGATCTGGTCGACCGCACGCTCGCCGAGAGCCGGTTGCGAGCGCGACTCGGCGTCGGGATCATCGGCGTGTGGGATCGCGGCAAGTTCGAGGTCGCGACGGCCGAGACGCTGCTGCGCGACTCCTCGATGCTCCTGCTGGCCGGGACGACCGAGCAGCTCGCGGCGTTCGATCGTGCGTTCAAGACCGACTCGCCGCGCGGGAAGCAGGCGGTGATCATCGGGGGCGGGCGTGTCGGCAGGGCGGTCGGGCGAGCCTTCGCGGCCGAGGGCATCGAGTTCGCGATCGTCGAGCAGTTGACCGAACGACAGCGGGAGGGTGTGCGCTACGTGATCGGCGACGCAGCCGATCGCGCGGTGCTCGAGGAGGCCGGGATCGACGACGCCGGCGCCGTCCTGATCACCACCCACGACGACAACGTCAATGTGTACCTGACCCGGTACTGCCGTGGGCTCCGGCCAGATGCGCGAATCGTGTCCAGGTCGCGGCTCGACCGCAACGTGTCGACGTTGTACCGCGCCGGCGCCGATGCCGTGCTGTCGTACGCCGGCGCCGGGTCGGCTGCGATCTGGAACCACTTCCGCGGCGACGAGACGCTGCTCGTCGCGCATGGGCTCAACCTGTTCCGCTCGCCGATCCCGCGTGAGCTCGCCGGCACGACACTGGCCGACTCGCACGTCTACCGACGCACTCACTGCAATGTCGTCGCAGTGGAGTCCGACGGCGTGATCGAGGGGAATCCCGACGCCCACGCGCCGCTTCCGGCCGAGGGCGAGCTGGTGCTCGTCGGCACCGACGAAGCCGAGCACCGCTTCTCCGAGGTCTTCCCGCACGCCAGACGACGCCCGATGTTCGACCGCGTCCGCCGCTGACGATCGACCCTTGTGCGGACGCCTC
>JAOTZB010000438.1 GCA_029861625.1 Acidimicrobiia bacterium | reverse complement strand
CCGCGGTCATCTGGCGACCCACCGAGGAGATCAGCTCCTCCAGATGGTCGGCGTGCGACGACATCTTGGCTGCAACGCCGGCACCGGCCAGGACGCCGAGCACCGGGAGGCCCATGAGTCCGCCTGCGAGCAGTCCGAGCGCACCGCCGAAGGCGGCATGCCGAGCGGGTTCGCCACTGTCGGCGGGTTTGACGGTGACCCAACCGTCTGCGTCACGGCTGATGAACGCGGCGTCCTCGAGCTCGACGAATCCCTCGGCCACGAGGCCGTGGATCGTCGCCATGGCCCCTTCGGCCGCCGCGGGCGATTCGTAATGTAGGACGACCAGCTCGCTGTCCATCTCTGACCTCCCCTGTGGGTAGGCGTCAAGCATGCCAGACGACGATCGGGCCTGTCGCGTCGGTCAGGTCGCCCGGCCCCGCGCTGCTCGGTAGCGGCCGATGAGTGCGTTCGTCGAGCTGTCGTGTGTGAGCTCGGGTGCAGGGCCCGCGCTCACCTCGGGGGTGATGGCGTCGGCGAGGACCTTCCCCAGCTCGACGCCCCACTGATCGAACGAGTTGACCTGCCAGACCGTGCCTTGGGTGAACACCTTGTGTTCGTAGAGCGCGACGAGCTGGCCGAGCACCGATGGCGTGAGCTGGGGGGCGAGGATCGTCGTGCTCGGCCGATTTCCGGGGAACGTCCTGTGCGCGACCAGTTCGCGTCCGACATCCTCGGCGCGTACTTGGTCCGCCGTCTTGCCGAAGGCGAGCGCCTCGCTCTGCGCGAAGCAGTTGGCCATCAACAGGTCGTGTTGGTCGCCGACTTCGGCGGGCACATCGTCGACGGGCCGGCAGAAGCCGATGAAGTCGGCCGGAACGACGGTGGTGCCCTGGTGGAGCAGTTGGTAGAACGCGTGCTGACCGTTGGTTCCGGGCTCGCCCCAGACGATCGGTCCGGTCTGTCCCGTCGCGGGCGAGCCATCGAGGCGCACCCGCTTCCCGTTGCTCTCCATGTCGAGTTGTTGGAGATAGGCCGCGAACCGGTGGAGGTCGCGGCTGTACGGCAATATCGCAACGGTCGGGTAGTCGAAGAAGTTGCGGTACCAGACGCCGAGCAGACCGAGCAGCGCGGGCACGTTCTCGCGTATGGGGGTGGTGCGGAAGTGGTCGTCGACGACATGGAAGCCATCGAGGAGGTCACGGAACGCGGGGGCGCCGATCGCGATCATGAGGCTGAGGCCGATGGCGGAGTCGAGCGAGTACCGGCCGCCGACCCAGTCCCAGAAACCGAACATGTTCGCGGTGTCGATACCGAAGGCCGCGACACCGTCGGCGTTGGTCGACACGGCTGCGAAGTGGGCCGCCACGGCATCGTCGCCGAGCGCGGCCACGAGCCAGCGCCGCGCGCTCCGTGCGTTGGTGAGGGTCTCGACGGTCGTGAAGGTCTTCGAGCTGACGATGAACATCGTGGTCGCGGGGTCGAGCCCGGCGAGCGCTGCTGTGAGATCGCTGCCGTCGATGTTCGACACGAACCGACAGGTGATGTCGGCGTGTCGGAACGTGCGCAGAGCCTCGTAGGCCATCACCGGTCCCAGGTCGCTCCCACCGATGCCGATGTTCACGATTGTGCGGATGCGCTCGCCCGTGTGGCCGCGCCACTCGCCCGATCGCACTCGTTCGGCGAACGCGGCCGCGCGGTCGAGCACGGCGTGCACGGCCGTGACGACATCGACGCCATCGACGACGAGCTGTGCGTCGGCCGGCAGTCGGAGTGCTGTGTGCAGCACGGCACGATCCTCGGTTTCGTTGATGTGTCCACCCGCGAACATCGCGGCGATCCGCCCCGGCAGATCGGCCTGCCCGGCGAGCGCGACGAGCAGGTCGATGGTCTCGGCGGTGATCAGGTGTTTCGACCAGTCGACCGTGAGGTCGCCGACGGTGGAGGTCAGCCGCGTGGCCCGATCGGCGTCGTTCGCGAACAGGTCGCGGAGGTGCAGGTCTGCCAGGGCTCGCCGATGGTCGGCCAGGGCCCTCCACTCGGGAAGCTCGGTGAGGTCGATCACCGGCCCATCCTGCCCCAGATTGCCGCGCCGGCTCGTCGGGGGTGGCGCTACTCGGCCGCGAGCTCGCCCGACTCCAGGCCGAGCTCGGCGAGCAGGGCCCGGACATCGTCACCGGAGACAGCGGTGGTGAGGTCGAGGCCTTCGGTCTGGGCCAGCGTCTCGAGCGCCGCGAGCTCGTCCTCGGCCTGGCCACCGTGTTCGACCCGTTCGTAGAGCACGACCGCGAGGAGCTCGTCGGCGGTGAGGCTGCCGCCGAACCCCGGCATGCCACCCTGGGCCACACGTCCACCGCCGGGCCGGTTCGGGTCGCCGAACGGCACGCCGGCGGCCGGTGATCCGGCCACGACCCATGCAACCTGGCTCTCGAAGTCGGGGAAGGTGAGGAGGACCTCACCGCCGCTCAGCGCCGGACCGACGCCGCCGCCACCGGCGGAGCCGTGGCAGCTGGCACACGAGACGGAGTAGATGTCGGCACCGATGGCCAGCGGGCCCTCTACCTCTTGCGGTGGTGCCTCGAGG
>JAOTZB010000137.1 GCA_029861625.1 Acidimicrobiia bacterium | reverse complement strand
GAGGCCGGCCTCGGCTCTGGGTTCACCGACGCCGAGTACGAGGCCGCGGGCGGCAAGCTCTTCGCCGACGCCGACACGGTGTTCGACGAGTCGGAGCTGATCGTGAAGGTCAAGGAGCCCCAGGCCGTCGAGCGGGCCCGGCTCACCGAGCAGCACACGCTGTTCACCTACCTCCACCTGGCACCCGATCGGGAACTGACCGCCGAACTCCTCGCCAGCGGCGCGAGCTGCATCGCCTACGAGACCGTCACCGATGCGGCCGGCCGGCTGCCCCTTCTCGCTCCCATGTCGCAGGTTGCCGGTCGTCTGTCGATCCAGGCCGGAGCAACGAGCCTCGAGAGCACCCAGGGTGGTCGGGGTCTCCTGCTCGGCGGTGTGCCAGGTGTCGCGCCCGCCAAGGTCGTCGTCATCGGCGGCGGCGTCGTCGGCCGCAACGCCATCGAGATGGCGGTCGGTCTCGGAGCCGACGTCACGGTGCTCGACCGCGACCTTCGCACCCTCGAGCTCCTGTCGGCTCGCTTCGGCGCCTCGCTCCGTTGCCTGTACTCGACCTCGGCCGACCTCGAGACCGAGGTGCTGGCCGCCGATCTCGTCATTGGAGCGGTTCTCGTTCCCGGCGCCGAGGCGCCCCGACTCGTCACCGCCGACATGATCAAGGCCATGAAACAGGGAGCCGTTGTCGTCGACGTCGCCATCGACCAGGGCGGGTGTTTCGAGACCTCGCACCCGACCACCCACACCGATCCCACCTATGTGGTCGACGGGGTCGTGCACTACTGCGTGGCCAACATGCCGGGCGCGGTGCCTCGCACCTCCACCATGGCCCTCAACAACGCCACCCTGCCGTACACGCTCGCGCTCGCCGATCGGGGCCCGCTCGAGGCCATGCGGTCCGACATCCATCTGCGCCACGGCCTCAATGTCCACCGCGGTCAGCTCACCGAGCAGCACGTCGCCGAGGCCCAGGGGCTCGAGTTCGTCGAGCCCGAGGTCGCACTGGGCATGTGACCGCATCGCCGCGGCGGCGGGAGCGGTCGCGGCGCGGGACCTTGTCCCCTTCTCGGGGATCTGCACCCGCAGCCACACTCGCGAGATGACAACAGGCCGATCACGTCGAGAACAGCGGTACCTCGCCGCGAGGGCGCGCACTCGGCGCCGGATCGTGCTGGGGATCGGCGCGGTGATCGTCGCCGTCGTCGCGGTGACGCTCGCGGTACTGCTCCCGGGTGGCGGCAGTGACGACATCGTCGTCGCCAGCCTCGAGCTCGACGAGTTCACGATCACCGGCGACCTCGAGATCCCGGCCGGCGAGATCGAGCTGGCGGCAGCCAACGTCGGACTCGCGCCCCACAACGTCGGCCTCGTCGGTGGCCCGATCAGCCGCGAGCTCCGGCCCGGTGAGCAGGGCACGGTCAACATCGGTGAGCTGGCCCCGGGCACGTACCTGCTGTACTGCGACGTCGTCGGCCATCGTGAGGCAGGCATGGAGGCGACGCTCACGGTGACCGAACCGGCGACCGAGGGCGGCTGATGCGTCTACGGCTCCGATGCCGGGCAGATGGGGGATGACTGTCGACGGAACCGTCCAAGTACGCTGACGATCCGTCAGGTGTCGGAACAGGAGCAGAAGGTGCGAGCTCGCAGCGTTGTGGTTCTCGTGGTGGCGTTGGTGGCGGCCGCGTGTGGAGGAGGTTCCGGCGGCGACGAGAGCGAGGCCACGATCGCGGGCGAGACGGTCGTCGTCGATCCCGACGTGGTCGCGCAGGCCCAGGCGGCTGCGGAGGACGAACGCGAGGAGGCCGCGGTGGCCAGCGCGGCGGCTGCCGATGGCGAGACGGCCGGCGACGCGTCGGCCGACGAGGACGAGGAGCGCATCGAGGTCCAGGAGGCCGAGGAGGACGAGCTCGACGGTCTGTTGAACTCGGTGACGGTGTTCACCAACTGCCTGAACGACGACGGGTTCGAGTTCACCGGCGCCCCGAACCAGAACGGCGCGACCGCCGAGGACTTCGAGGCGGACTACCTCGCCGCACTTGGTGCGTGCGCGACCGAGAGCGACATCCTGGGGTCGCTGCAGTCCTTCGGCGACGCGCAGGCGAATCGCACGCCCGAGGAGATCGCGGCGTTCAACTTCGGTCTCCCCGTCTTCGTCGAGTGCATGCGTGGTCTCGGCTGGACCGTCGGCGATCTCGTCCCCGACGAGAGCGGCGCGCTCGGCTTCGACATCACGGGCCTCACACCGCCACCCGGCACCGCCGCGTTGGATGTCGACGACGTCAGCATCTGCCGGCTCGAGGCCGAGCAGCATGTCGAGGCGAACTTCGACGCCGAGAGCTGACCTGCGGTCGAGCGCCTCCGGTCTCGACAGGCCGTTACCAACGGGGCAGGCTCGTACCATGCCCGACGCAGCGACATCGCCCTCGATCCCCGGACCGGCGCTGCTCGAGGCCGCGCACCGTCTCGCCGGCCCCATGGTCGAGCTGCGACGCGCCATCCACCGCGACCCCGAGCTCGGGCTCCAGCTCCCCCGGACCCAGCAGCGGATCCTCGAGGCGCTCACCGGCCTCGGCCTCGACATCAGCACCGGCCGATCCATCACGTCCGTTGTTGCCCAGCTCGACACGGGCCGGCCCGGTCCCACCGTCTTGCTGCGCGGCGACATGGACGCGCTCCCGATGACCGAGGACACCGATGTCGAGTTCCGCTCGGTCCACGAGGATCGAGCCCACTCCTGCGGCCACGATTCGCACGTCGCCATGCTCGTCGGCGCCGCCACGGTGCTGACCGAGGCCCGCAGCGAGCTCACCGGATCGATCCGCTTCATGTTCCAGCCTGGCGAGGAGGGCCACCACGGGGCTCGCTTCATGATCGAGGAGGGGGTGCTCGACGGTGTCGACCGCGCCTTCGCCGTCCATGCCACACCGAGCATTCCCGCCGGGATGGTCGCGACTCGACCGGGGCCGCTCATGGACAGCGCCGACACGTTCCACTTGACCGTGCGGGGCAAGGGCGGTCACGCGTCGAGCCCTCACCACTGCACCGACCCGATTCCGCCGGCGTGCGAGATCGTCACGAACCTGCAGACCATGGTCACCCGTACTGTCGACCCGAATCAGCCCGGGCTCCTCACCGTGGCGCACATCGCCGCCGGCACCGCGACCAACGTCATCCCCGAGACTGCCGACGTCGAAGGCACGATCCGCGCGTTCAGCGAGCGGACCCGGACGACGATCCACGAAGGCGTCGAGCGAGTAGCGACCTCTATCGCCCGGGCGCACGACTGCAGCTGCAGCGTGCACATCGAACCGGGCTACCCGGTGACGACGAACGACCCCGTCCAGGCCGCGCTGGCCGCCGCGGTCGCCACCGACCTCCTGGGCGAGTCGGGATACGTCCAGCTCCCGACACCGATCATGGGAGCCGAGGACTTCAGCTACGTCCTCGATGAGGTTCCCGGTGCCCTGGCATTCCTCGGCGTCTGCCCCGACGACATCGCCAACTCGCTCGACGCGCCTCCGAACCACTCGAACCGCATGCGTCTGAACGAAGCTGCGATGCCGACGGGCGCGGCGCTCTATGCGGCCATGGCGATGGCCGGCTGAGCCATGGTCGACGCAGACGTGGTGAACGAGGTGGTTGACCGCCACTGGGACGAGGCCCTCCCGGTCCTCGAGGAGTACATCCGGATTCCCGCCAAGTCGCCCGCGTTCGATCCCGACTGGAAGGCCCATGGCCACCTCGACCGCGCCGTCGAGCTCGTCCGGGCCTGGTGCGCGGCCCATGCACCCGCCGACGCCGTCGTGTCGGTCCACGAGCTACCGGGCCGCACGCCCGTGGTGATCGTCGATGTGCCGGCCAGCGAACCGTTCGAACGCACCGACACCGCGCTCCTGTACGGCCACCTCGACAAACAACCCGAGATGACCGGGTGGCGTGAGGGACTCGGACCGTGGACTCCGGTCATCGAGGACGATCGCCTGTTCGGACGCGGTGGCGGCGACGACGGCTACTCGGCCTTTGCCATCATGGCTGCGCTCGATGCAACCGTTCGCGCCGGTGGGGCACATCAACGATGTGTGGCCCTCATCGAAGCGAGCGAGGAGAGCGGCAGTCCCGACCTCCCCGCCCACCTCGATGCGCTCGGCGACATCCTCGGCGACATCTCGCTGGTGATATGCCTGGACTCGGGTGCTCCCGACTACGACGCGCTCTGGCTGACCACGTCACTGCGGGGTCTGATCAGCGCCGACCTACGTGTCGACGTGCTCGAGCGAGGGATGCACTCCGGCATCGTCGGCGGCGCCGCACCATCGAGCGTTCGCATCCTGCGCCAGCTCCTCGATCGCATCGAGGACCCCGTCACCGGACGCGTCGTGCTCGACGAGCTGCACGTCGAGGTCCCATCCGACCGGCTCGTCGAGATCGAGAACGCGGCGATGGCCGGCGTCGACCCGCGACTCGACATCGCGTTCGCCGCCACGACGTGCAGCGATGCCACGACCCCCGAACAGGCACTGCGCAACATCTGTTGGGAGCCCGCCATGGCCACCGTCGGCGTCGACGGAATCCCCCCGCTCGCCGACGCCGGAAACGTGTTGCGGCCCCACACCACGCTGGGTCTCTCCTTCCGCCTCCCGCCCACCTGCGATCCGGAGGTGGCGATCGCGGCGCTGAGAGCCACTCTCGAGGTCGATCCGCCGAGCGGGGCCACGGTCACGTTCACGGTGAAGGAGTCCGCTCCCGGTTGGAACGCTCCCCGGACCGAACCCTGGTTGCAGGAGGTGCTCGACGAGGCCTCGAGTCGGCATTTCGGCCGATCACCCGGGTCGTGGGGAATCGGCGGGTCGATCCCGTTCATGGCCATGCTCGGCGAGCGCTATCCGGCCGCACAGTTCGTCATCACGGGTGTCCTCGGCCCGGAGTCGAACGCGCACGGACCGAACGAGTTCCTCGATCTCCCGACGGCGCGGCGGGTGTCCGCCTGCATGAGCCACGTGCTCGACGCGCATGCTCGGCGACCGGTCCGACCGCGCCGGTCGGGACGGTAGAATCCGCGAGCCGACGACAGAGGAGTAGGGCCGCATGCGAGGGGTCTGCGTGATCGGGGGCTGCGCGCCCGCATGAACCGGAAGAAGATCGGCGTCGGAATCCTGATCGTCGCGGTCGTGGGTGGCCTCCTCTACTGGCAGCTCGGCTCCGACGACGGCAATGCCCCGAGCGACGACGGTCCCACGTTCGTCATCGCCCCGGTCGAGCTCCGCGACGTCGTCGACCAGGTGACCGTTCGGGGCGAGATCCGCCGCGACGAGCTGAAACGCATCACATCGCCGATCGAAGGTCAGGTGAGCTCGGTGCTCGTCGAGGACGGCGACACCATCGAACCCGGCGACATCATCTACGCCCTCGACGGCCGGGCTGCTGTTGCCGTCAACGGTGAGTTCTCGTTCTTCCGGCAGCTCGACGTCGGGTCCGATGGTCCCGACGTCGAGCAGCTCGAGCGCGTCCTCTTCGACTCCGGTTACCAGGTCGGCCTCGTCGACCAGCTCTACACCGAGGAGACGCGGGCGGGGCTGGCGCAGTGGCAGCGCGATCGGGGCTATGGCGGCGCGACCCCCGAACCCGAGGAGACCATCATGGTGAACCTGGCGCAGAATCCGGTCGGCTACGACATCGGCGCCAGCAACACCACCACCATCCGGCTCGGACCGTCGGTGCCTGCTTCACAGGACGCCCCGCCGCCACCCGACGCCGACGACGCGGTCGGCGCGGGGTCGCTCACCGGCGAGCCGGCACCGGACGCTGGTGCGGTCCCTGATGCCGGCGGCGGTCAGAGCATCGGTGGATCAGCCGTCGAGGCTTCGGCAGGGGACCGTTCCGTCACCGGAAGCGGTCCGGAAATCCCAGGCGCGGCGGCCCAGGATCCCGACGGGTATGCCGATCCGGTCGATCCCTCCGCGGGCCCGACACCCACACCCGCACCGACGGCTACCCCTGCTCCGACGGCTACCCCTGCTCCCACCGCTGTTCCGGAGCCACCGGTGCCGGTCATCGAGGTCCGGGTCGCGCCGCCCCAGGTCGACGAGGGCGGGCTGGTGACGTTCACGTTCAGCTCCGACATCGTCATGCCCACCGACACCGTCATCGACTACGTGGTCGGCGGCGACGCCACCGTCGTCGACGACTACGCCGACGTGCTGCCGGGCTCGTTCGTGTTCCCGGCCGGCGCCACCTCGTTCGCGATCGACGTCGCCACGCTCGTCGACGACGAGATCGAGGTACCCGAGGAGCTCACCGTCGAGGTCGGCGACGGGCTCATCAACAACACCACCGACAACTATCGGCTCGGCCCGCTGAAGGAGGCGATCGCCACGATCGTGAGCCCCGAGGGCGAGCTGGCCGGCATCACGGTGACCACCGATGACACGAGCGTGGCCGAGGGCGGTGCCATCACCGTCACGTTCGAGGCCGACCAGGTGCGCAACGAGGTCACCACCATCTTCTACAGCGTCGGCGGCACGGCCGGCGTCGGTGCGGACTACAACGAGCTCGAAGGAGAGATCGATCTCCCCGCCGGTGCGGACGAGGTCACGCTCAACATCACCACCCGACAAGACGACATCGTCGAGCTCGACGAGTCGGTCGTCGTCACGCTGCGAACCGACGTCGGTGAGTACGAGCCGATCGGGGCGACGGCGGTCGAGGTCCTCATCGAGTCCGAGGATCTTCCGGAGCTGACCATCGCGAGCGGCACGTCGGTGGGTGAGGGCGGCGCGGTCTCGTTCACGATCACGGCCGACCAGGCGCCCATCGAGAACACGTCGGTCAACTACTCGATCGGCGGGAGCGCGACCCCTGGCATCGACTACCAGGAGCTGTCGGGAACGGTGCTGCTCGCCGCCGGGCAGCGTCAGGTGACCGTGACGGTCCAGACCCTCGACGACGATGTCGTCTTCCGGCCCGGCGACATGGTCGTCGCCGACTGGCCGGCCCGGATCGGCACGGTGTCCGTCGACGAGGGCGAGTTCATCCTGTTGGGGTCCGAGGTCCTCACCCTCACCGAACCCGATTTCACGATCACCCTCTTGTTGAACCCCACCGATCGCAGCAACATCTCGGTCGGGCTCTCGGTGATGGTCGAGCTCCAGGCGAGCGACCAGGCCGAGGTGCCCGGCATCATCACCGAGCTCGACGAGACGGCAACCGTCGACGAGGCCGGCGGTGAGACCTACGAGGGCGTCATCGAGACCTCGGAACGCCTCGACGCCGTCGACGGCGCCAGTGTCAACGTCGATGTCGTCCGCGAGGAACGCGTCGACGTCCTCACTGTCCCGGTGGCTGCCGTGCTCCAGGACGGTTCGGGCAACGACGTCGTGCGGGTCGTGCTCGTCGACGGCACGACCACACAGGTCGAAGTCGAGGTCGGGCTGAGCGAAGGCGCCTTCGTCGAGATCCGCACCGGTCTCACCGGCGACGAGCTCGTCCTGGTCGAGACATGAGCGCATCGGCGGTCGCGGCCCCGAGCTTCTCGCTGTTCGAGCTGGGCGGCGTCTCGCGTGTGTACGGCGAAGAGGTCGAGGTCTGGGCACTCCGCCAGGTGGCCCTCGACATCCGCGCCGGTGACTTCATGGCCATCATCGGCCCTTCCGGGTCGGGGAAGTCCACCCTGCTGGGGCTGCTGGGCTGCCTCGATCTGCCGAGCGCCGGTTCGATCAAGGTCGCCGGGCGCGAGGTCACCGACCTCGACGACGCCGAACGGTCCAAGATCCGCGGCGACGCCATCGGCTTCGTTTTCCAGCAATTCCACCTGATCCCGCATCTGACGGCTCTCGGCAATGTCTCGACCGCTCTGTTGTACCGCAACCTCTCGAAGTCCGATCGGCGCGAGATCGCCATGAACGCACTCGAGCTCGTCGGTCTCGCCGAGCGCCACGATCATCGCCCGGTTCAGCTCTCGGGAGGCGAGCAGCAGCGTGTGGCCATCGCCCGGGCCATCGTCACCGACCCGAAGATGGTGCTCGCCGACGAGCCGACGGGTGCGCTCGACACCAAGAACGCCTCCATGGTCCTGGAGATCTTCGAGCAGCTCCGGAGTGACAGCCGAGCGATCGTCGTGGTCACCCACGATCTCCAGATCGCGGAACGGATGGACCGAGTCGTCTCGATGCGCGACGGCGAGATCATCGCGGACGAGCATCGACATGAGCGGTCATCGGCGCTCGCCGACAGGTTCTGGGAGGCGGGTCGGGGAACGACGCTCGAATGAGCTGGTTCCGCGAGCTCGTGGGTGTCGCGATGGCGGGCCTCTCGGCGCGCAAGGTGCGAACGATGCTCATCATGCTCGGCCCGGTGCTCGGAGCAGCCGGCATCGTCGCAGCCGTGGGTCTGAACGAGAGCGCGAAAGGTGATGTCCGCGAAACGCTCGAGCGGCTCGGCACGAACCTCATCGTCGTCAACGCCGACGGCACGTTCACCGCCGGGCAAGCGCCCACCCTGCCCGAGGATGCGAGCGATCGGGCCCGCAACGTGTCGACGGTCGAACGAGTCGCAGGCGTCACCGAGATAGCGGGCTTCCAGGTTCTCCCGTCCGAGGGGGGCCGCGACTTCTTCCAGACCGTGCCGGTCCCGTTGCTCAGCAGCGACCTCGGCCTGCTGGCCGTGCTCGACAGCGTGATGAAACACGGCCGGTTCATCAACGAGTCCGACGAGACGAACGGTCTGCGCGTTGCCGTCCTCGGCGAGGACCTCGCCGACGACTACCAGTACCTGGCCGGCGAGACGAGGACGGTCAGCATCGACGGCCTTCCCTACGCCGTTGTCGGGGTGATGGAGCGGGTCGACCTCGTGCAGGAGCTCGACACGGCGGTCATCATCCCGAAATCGAGCGCCGAGGACGACTTCGATGTCGAGCAGAAGCCGACGACGCTCTATGTCCGGGCGACCGACGATGCGGTCGACTCGACCGCCGACGCCTTGCCCGTCGCGGTCAACCTCGGTGGCGCCGAGAGTGTCTCGGTCGTCGTGCCATCGGACCTCCTCGAAGCGCAGGGTGCAGTCGACACGACCCTGCGGAACGTCCTCTTCTTGATGGGCGGGCTCGCCCTGTTGGTGGGCGGCGTCGGCATCGCCAACGTGATGTCGATCTCGGTGATCCAGCGCTCGGGCGAGATCGGCATCCGACGCGCGCTCGGTCACACCAGGAGCACGATCGCGCTCCAGTTCGTCCTCGAGGCGCTGTTCGTCGGAGTGCTCGGGGGAGCGGTCGGCGTCGGCGCGGGCATCGCCGTGATCTTCATCGTGTCCGCGATCCTCGGCTGGGTCGCGACGATGAACGGACCGCTGTTCGCGGTCGCCGGAGCCATGGCGCTCGTCGTGTCGGTCGTCGCGGGTCTGTACCCCGCATCGAAGGCCGCGCGGCTCGAACCGCTCGAGACGCTACGGCTGGGCTGAGCACGGCGCCGAGTTCGGCCCGACGATCACGCTGCAGCTAGTTGCGCGAAGGCAGTGAGATCCGGTCCGGGTACGACGCACTCCGCGACGTGTTCCCGCTCGGCGTCGTCGTGCCGCTCGTCGCGGTCGGCGCCACCGTGCTC